>JAFIFY010000096.1 GCA_020831765.1 Phycisphaeraceae bacterium
GGGGGGGCGCCCCCGCCCCACCCCCCCGGCGCCCTCCGGGGCTGGTGGTGGCGATTCTGTAGGTTGCGTTCATGCCGCCGCTGATCGGCATGGCACTGGTCGTGCCGATCTGTGCGGTCGCGGGCTTCCATATATGCATCATGGCGTGGTGGGAGGTTGATCCGCTGCTGAAGCAACCGGTTGAGAACGCCATCGTGCTGGGACGGAGGTTGTTCATCCTGTTTGCCGGGGGCGGAATCCAGTACTCTGCCTGGTGCGCCGGTGTTCGGGGCATTCCGGTGACCCCGTTCGTGCGGGCATAGGCGAGGATCGCGTGACGTCCCCATGCTCGTCGCAGCGCTTCGGTACACTGAAAGTCAGCGGCGAGTGTTCATCGTGCGCCCGTGTGTCATCGGCCCAACCGGTGAAGCATGCGGGGATTTGTGTCAGGAAACATTCTGTAATTCAAGGAGATTAAGAATGCCAACCATGATTCTGTTGCTCAGTGATAACAACACGCCCGTTCCGAGTAAAGAAGTGGCTTGGCATGTGAAGGTGTGCCAGCGAGAGATCAATGTGCCTGAGGCATACAAGTGGCCCGAACATGCGACTTGGCTGGCATCGACACGTGCCGACTGGCCTGCGAACCCCGTTAATTGGGGTCTTGTGCTCTACACACGTCGTAATGGGGGACCGTTGGTTCTCGCGAGCGGTACGATCGACGAGGTTGTCAGGAGAAGGGCTGACCCCCGCCGGTTCGAGAAGTTGACGAAGAAGATCGAAGCTTTGAATGGCTGTGTCTATGCAGGCGGTAACTGGCCTCACAACATGCAGTCGCTGGTATGCGTTCGTGGCCTGACGCAGTGCAACAATGCCTTGGCTCTTGCGAATGGCATCGACGTTAACAACTTCCCCAATGGCCATCAGGGCATTTTCTTTGTTTTAGAAAATGTCGACTTACCGGAGCTCTGACGACCATCCGGCGCGCGGTCATGTTCATTTTGATTGGAGGCCCTCAGTGGAGAGCGCCCTGATCACGGCACGGAGGTTGTACACGGCTGGATCGCACAGCCAGAGGCGCTGGGTCTTCTCCGGGAGATCGACGAGCGCTTCGGGCATGTCGTCGATGAACAAGTCGAAGTCCAGCTCACGTGCCATGCGAGCCTTGAAGGCGGTCAGGCCCTCATTCTGCCCCGAGAGGTGAACGCCATCATGCTGGACGCCCAGTTCAGCGAGCTCGATTCGTGTGTCGGCGAGATCTGACTCGTGGCGATAGGACACGATGTGCATGCGATGGCCCGCCTGCCGCAGGGCCGCGCTCACAATCGCAAAGAACTCAGGAAGTTCGGTGATCGTCTGATCCAGGTCAATCCCCACGTTCATGGTGATCCTTTCAGCAGGAACCCAACCGACCGGCAAGGAAGCCGGCGGAGGGGGTTACAGAAGCGGAAGTACACGTTCACCACCGGGGCCCGCATCGGCACGGCTTCACAGCTGTGAAGTGTGGTCCCATAGCGCCATACAGGCGCGTCCATCGGAAGATCGCCATTCGCTGTGGGCGGTGGCATGGGCCGACACTCCTAAAGCGCTTCCACCGAGGCCTGTCCCGTCGCGGCATCCACGAGCAGTTTACAGCCGCGCGGACCGGGGTTGATCACCAGGCTGCGGTGACCGCCGAACTCGCACCTTCTATGCATGCCGAACCAGTCGTGAACGTGTCCCTGCACCACCGCAACGGGCGCAATCTCGGCCACCAGCGCCGTAACGCAGCGGAAAGTGCCCCGATTCGGGAGGGCAGACGGGGCCGCCGGCCACGGGTCGTTGGCGTGTGGCGGATAGTGCGTCAGCAGCGCCACGTGATCGTCGGCTCGGCGCTCGCGGCGGATGTGGCGTCGTACCTGATCGCACACCGCATCCAGGTCCGCTTCAAGCGGCAGTTCATAGAATCTTTCGCCGCTCCAGCCGATGCCTGCGATGAGCAGGTTCGCGGCGATACGGTGGACTCCGCCACTGATATCTCGCAGCCGCAGCAGATGCTGTCGAAAAGCCGGCGTATCGTGATTGCCCGGCGTCAGCAGCACTGGAACGGTGCGGGCCGCCGCCCATTCATTCCACACCCGGGCGGCCGCTTGCCACGTTGTGCCCGCGCGGCCGACCCGCGAACCGTCGACCAGGTCACCGCCATGCAGCCACACCACAACCTCTCGCTCGTCAGCATGCGGCGGCGGGTCGCCGTGTGAGTCGCTGCAACAAAGCAGCCGATACACCATGCCGTTCCTCCAAACTTGGGGCAAAGGCGCCGATCATCGTCGCATCAACCCGGCAGCGAGCGGGATTCGCCTGTCAACACGTCGGCAGATCGCAGTCGCGGCGTTTGATCAGGGTGACCTGGTTGCCCACTTCGTTGAAGTTCACTTCGGTCATGTACGCGCGCATGAGCATCACGCCCCGGCCGTTGGGCCGTTCCAGGTTCTCTTCAATGGTCGGGTCCGGAATCTGGCAGGGTTTGAAACCTGCCCCCTCATCCGCCACCGTCAAGACAAGCTTCTCATCATCGATCGCGACCTGGATGGTCACCTTCTTCGCCGGATCCTCACGGTTTCCGTGGTGGATGGCATTGGCCAACGCCTCATCCAGCGCCAGGCGGATGGCGAACACCGCCGAATCACGGAAGCCGGCTTGCCGGGCCAGTTCGGTGATCTTCTCCTCGACGTCGGCGGCTTCAGACCGATCCGACCGGATCACCAGCTTTTGCTCCAGCGTTTTGGCCATCATTCGCTTCCATACCCCGTGGCCGTGTCAAGACCGAGCCGGGGGGACCATCCGAACTACCGAAAGCTGGCGATGGCCTGCTCCGCATCCTGATGGATCTGGAATAGCTGATTGAGTCTGGTGATCACAAACACTTCAAAAATCTTCGAGTCGATATTGGCCAGCCGCAACTGGCCCCCCTTGGCCTTGACGCGGTTGTTGATCGTGATCAACGCACCAAGCGCCGCCGATGACAGATGCTCGACATTCTCGAAATCGATCAACACCTTGGGACGGGTCGAGGGCTCGACGACCGCCGAGATGTCGCTGGCGAATCGCTGGATGCTCGACTCTTCGAGGATGTTCCGGTCAACAAATCGGACCGAGATTACCTCTCCGACGGGCTCGATGACGACCGGTGATTCTTTTGAAGGCATGTATCCTGACTCCTTAGGATACTCAAAGTTAGATGCGATAAAAGGATGTGTCAAGACATCCGGCACCGTCCGGCGTGGACGATCGAGCCGATGGTCGGGCGAGCCCGGAAGCCGCCCCCCGGCTCACACACCCTGCCCGCATGTCACCGGAACGCGGGCAACTTCCACACCCTACGGCAATTAGCGTTGGCCATGCCCCAGGGCGACCGATGCGCGGCCATCGCAAGTTCACACGCCAACGTGGCTGCTACGATCCGGGCAACCGGCCCAATCAACCCTCGGCCGCTTCGTCGCGTTCGAACGATCGGAACACCGCATCATGAACCCCAGCCCCCGTCCCATAGTGGCCATCGTCGGCGCAGGCTTTGGCGGACTGGCCGCGGCCAGATCGCTGGCGGCAAGCCCGGTCGATGTGGTGCTGATCGATCGACGGAATCACCATCTGTTTCAGCCCCTGCTGTATCAGGTTGCCACGGCGTCGCTTTCCCCGGCCGATATCAGCGCCCCGATCCGCACCATCCTCCGCAAGCAGCGCAACTGCCGTGTTCTGCTGGGCACGGCCACGAAGATCGAACCCGAACATCGCAATTTGATGACCACCGCCGGCGATATCCACTACGACCATCTCATCGTCGCCGCGGGCGCGACCCATTCCTATTTCGGCCACGACGACTGGGCGCGCCTGGCACCGGGACTCAAGACGCTTGAGGATGCCACGCTGATGCGCCGCCGCATTCTGATGGCGTTCGAAATGGCCGAGCAGGCCGACAGCCAGGCCAACCGCGTCGCGGCCCTGACCTTCGCCATCATCGGCGGAGGGCCAACGGGCGTGGAACTGGCCGGGGCCATCAAGGAAATCGCCGGCAGAACCATCCCACGTGACTACCGGAACATCGATACGCGCTCGACCCGCGTGATTCTCTTTGAGGCCAGGAATCGCATCCTGCCCCAGTTTCCGCCTGATCTGAGCGAGCGCGCCCGGCTGGGCCTGGAAAAGCTGGGCGTCGAGGTACGCCTGAATCAACCGGTCCAGAAAATCACGGATCGGGGAATCGTCGTTGATGATCAATTCATGGCTGTCCGCAATGTGCTCTGGGCCGCGGGCGTGCAGGGCAGCCCGCTGGCGGGCTCACTGAATGCCCCGATGGATTCGGCCGGCCGCATCAAGGTGGAACCCGATCTCACCGTCCCCGGTCATCCGGAAATCTTCGTGATCGGTGATCTGGCGGCGGTCAGCCAGGGCCCGGGGCAAACGATCGTTCCGGGAATCGCCCCGGCGGCGATCCAGATGGGTCATTACGTCGCGAAAGTGATCCATCAATCCATCGCCGCGCGTTCCGGCGACCCGCCGAGAAAGCCGTTCGCTTACCGCGACAAAGGCGCCATGGCGGTCATCGGGCGTGCGAGTGCTGTTGCGCGGATCGGTCGCCGACATTTCAGCGGCGTCCCCGCCTGGCTGCTGTGGGGTGGTGTACACATCGCCTTTCTCATCGGCTTTCGGAACAGGCTTTATGTCCTGATCCACTGGTTCTGGAACTGGCTGCTCAACAGTCGCGATGCCAGGTTGATCACCGGTCAGGATCCGGACGATCCCGACTCGCGCCCTGAACCCCAACCGGCGGAGCAGGCGACGATCGATTCATCCTCTGGCCGTCGAATTGAGAACTGATACCCAAGCCCAGCCCGGTAACGGATCGACTGGCCGCGCCCGGCTCATCAGATGCCCACCCGCCTCGCCGATTCAGCGTGAAGCGCGGCCGCCCGAAGATTCGCCTGACGGACGGCTCGCACAACCGGCTCGTGGGGCCGTTCAAACGGATCCATCAGGCCATTCTCGCTCAGCTCACCGTGCTCGCTGCGCTTTCCGCCGTCCCACTGCTCCATGAACCCGCAATGATGCCAGCCGATCATGAACGGCAGCGACATGATCCCATCCAGATACTCGGTATACGAACGGCCGACCGATACAAGGTCAGCAACCCGATAACCCTTCACTTCCGTCTGATGCGGCGGCTTCAGGCAGGCGAAGCCGCTGTCGCCGTTGAGTATCGGCTTGCCCAGTCTCCGGTGCAGCTCGATCAACGCTCCGCGCTGTTCGGCAAAAGGCTTGTACCACTGAATCAGCAGGACATCGACATGGCGCCTCACGGTGTCCAATAGCCAATGCGGAATCGTGTGCGGACTGTGCAGCTTATCGCCGAAGATCAATCGGCCTGGATCGTGCCGGCGAAGCGCCCGGGTGTGTACGTCATACCACCGCTCGGCGGCGCGGGCGAGCATGGCTTGACTGTCCTCTTGAGCACAGCGCGGGTCGGATGGCGCAGGCCAACGCGTGCGTGCCGCAAGGTCATCCCATTGTCGGTCCGGTACACCGTGAGCCGCCGCGCATCGAGCCACGCTCCCATGGTTCGCCGCCAGAACCTCCATCCATACCTTCTTGCCCGGCGCATCAGGCCCCAGAGACCGCAGATCATCCACCCACGGATGGACCGGCAAACTCAGCCACTCATGCTGCCCGGGGTAAAAATACCACCGTGGAATGTCGCTGAAGACATAGCCGATCAGGTTCGCGCTCCCGCGGAGCTTCTCGCACACGCGTTGCGCCTTTGCTTCAACGTGATGCTCGAACGCGGCATCAAACACATCCGGAAAACGATCGACGCCGAACCGGAAGCGCGAGCCGAGATGAAACGCATCGAGACACGCCAGAAAGTATTTGCTTTCCGCGAACAACTCGGTGGGCACACCATGCGTATGCATGCCCAGCGTGTTGAAACCCCAGTCATCGAGCTTGTCCAGACAGGAGTTCACCAGTCGCTTGAGCGCATCACTGTGCGGCGCAAAACCCCCATCCGGTGATTCAAGATCGGCGCCGTATCGCGCCAGGGTCGCTTCACGGTTATACGGCGCCAGCCAGCAGTCGGGCTGAAGGTGATTGATGCCCAGCGAGACGAACCGGCCCGCCCGTTCATCGACCAGCCACCAGACATCGTTCTCGACTTGAACTCGGATCGGCAACACCTGCGCAACGGTACTCGAATCGATCCGCATTGACCATTGGAGGCCGCCTCGCCGTGGCGCTCAGCGCGGATCGCCTCCACCGGCCACGCCGATAACCCCGCGTCGACTCATTCGTTGCCCCCGGTGGACAGCCGGTCACCAGCCATCGCCAAGCATCAGTCGGTCAGCGGCGCCTGGCGAATCCGCCCAATGGCGGGGACCGCTTCCCGATCGAGCAGGACATGCTCCCGGCCGTTTCGCCGCAGCACGGCCTGTCCGGGAAGTTCCTGAGCATCGGTGTTGAGGAATATCTCATCGGTCACACCGCCAAGCGAAATGCGCACGCCCCGCCCATCGGCCAGGGTTTGAAATTCGGGCTCAGCTTCGCCGCGCCGGACCGGGTAGAGCACCCAGAGCATGGGGGTTCCCGGCTCGGTATCCAGGCGGACCCACTTCTGGTACTCACCAACCCGCCACTGACCTTCAAAGCCCTCCGGTGGAATCAAGGCGCGGCCATCGGTTTGGCGGATCATCTCGGAGGTGATCTCCAGTTCATCATTGACGCGGCCGCCGCCGTAGAACCATCGGCCCTCGACGTAGTCAGTCTCGCGGGCATCAGCAAAATAAACCAGTGCATCGGTATTCCACTGGCCACGCCCCCGCACCAGGTTGCCTTCACGCTTGAGATCACGCACCAGCAGGTGGATATTCAACTGCTGGGGCTGATCGCCGATGGTCTCATCGCGCACCACCAGGTAATCCTGCAAGGGTGAATCCTCATCGTGTTTGACCAGGGCGAGGAATCGTCGGTGGTGGATCGTCTCGACGCCGCGTCGGGGATAGGGATAGTGGAACATCGCCTGCGTGGGGTAGATCGGGCGCAGTTCCAATGATCCGCTTTGACGCTCAGCGACGACGAGGTCGGCGACATCCGTGGAGACGAACGCCCCCATACGACCGGCGCCGTGAATCTGCTCCATCGCCGGCACGGCCTCTTCGGCATCGCGATGCGTGTATTCACTGATCCGACCGAAGGTCACGCTGTTGTGCAGCGCTGCATGATCGCCGCGCGGGCTGTAGCCGCAGTTGTAGTCCAGGCTCAGCGGCTCGCCGGCACCATAGAAGTGATAGGTCAGTTCATCGTTGTGGTAATGCCCGCGCATGGGGCCGGCCTTGAAGCTGACAAACGTCTCACGATCGGTGCCGAAGCGGCTCCGCATGATCGAACCGAAGCCATGGAATGACTGGCTGGACCAATCCATATCCGCCAGGGGCATCGGCTCGATGCCCGGTTCAAGTTCGACCAGCTCGTGGAACAGATTCGTGCCCATGCCCTGCCGACGGTACAGATCCCAGATGCCCATCAGCTCCGAAGCGATCTTTGGATGATCCTCTGCATAAAACGCCGCGACAGCGCCGAAGACGCGGCCTTCGCTATCCCCCCACCGATGCGTATCACCGATCGGCGCCTGATGTCGGATGCCCAATCGGATATCGTGCGGCGTCAGCAGCTTGCGGTGCCAGATCATCCGTTTGCGGAATCGGTCATCGTCGGCCACGGGATTGCCGTAACCGATGTTGCGGAAGACCCGGGCGATCCGCACTTGCAGGCTCAGCGAATAGAGGCTGTATCCCGGACACTCGAAGCCGACGCCATCGGGCTCAAGAAAGACCCGGTCCACATCGTCCTTGAAGTTTTCCCATCCGAACTTGATCCAGTCCTTGGCATGTGGATGGTCCTGCATGGCGGCGCCGGCATAGAGCGCAACCATGTACTTGTCAGTGTGGAAATTCGGGTTGCCCGGATGCCATCCGCTTTCATAACCCGGCCAGTGGTTCAGATCGCTGAAGATGTAGCCCGTGGCCGCGTCCCACGGTCCGCCCATTGGCCGGCCTTCAGCGGTCAGGTCGGCCGGGGGCCAACCACTCATCATGCGGCGGGTGAACGTCGTGGGGTTTAGAAAATCATCCTGATAACGGCGGCCGATCCACTGGTCCGGGCGCGGCGGATTGCGGCGATTAACCTGCCGGCCGGTGACCAGGTCGATCAGGGTGCGATCATCGCCACGCAATTCATCCCGGCGTGCCTCGTATTCCCGAACCACCCGCATCGCCGGGGTATCGGCATTCTCGCGGTACTGGCGACGAAGCTCCTCGAGCCGCTGGCGCGAGATCAGAATATGGGGCCCGGCCACTTCCGGGTCGCGCTCCCATTCCAGAATGTACTTGTGAATCTGATCGTTGAGCGTCCAGTCGGTATGGCGACGGACAAGGCTGTTCATCCTGCCGGTTTGGTCGAATCGGCTTCGCTCGCCGACCACCAGGGCGTACGACCGCCCGCCGGTGCGCGTGGTGAATTGAACGCGCGCGGTATCGCCGTTCTCGGCGAAGCCGTTGATGACCTGTCGCGGCCCGCCGTCCCATTTCATGGGATAGGTCGCGATCACCCCCACGGCCGGGGCATCGGGGTCATAGCCATCGGCACCCGTTTCGCCACCCCGCGTCACGAAGAAATCCTGCCCGCCACCGGGCCGCTGCGTCCAGCGCGGCTGCAAGGTGACGAACGGGCCCCGCTGCTGGTGCTGGGGCTCGAGTGGATGGAAGCGCAGGTTGGTGTTGCCGCCAAAACGCTCGAACCCGAACCACGGAACCCACATCACCGTCTGGGGCTTCAAGTTTTCACGCAGCGTGATCCAGTGCGAGACGCCATCGGGCAATCGATAGGTTTCCGTCGCGTCCACCCAGGGATCATCAGCAACGAATCGATAGGTCACCTCGTAATGGCCGGGCTCATCGCCGACGGGCGCGGCGGTCTCCAGGCGGTGGCGAATCTTGATGAAGACCGGCCCCTGTTCGATGATCTCGGTCGAAGCGCGGGCGATATCGACTTCGCCTTCCCAGTGCGTCCGGCCATACCACACCTCGTCACCGGCCAGCTTCATGCCCGCGACCGGAGCGGGCAACTGATCGATCGACACCGGCCGTCGCAGATCGATCCGCCCGTAATCCGGCAGTCGGAACGCATGAATTCCGTTGGAAACCTCCAGATGTCCATCGCCGCGCTGAAGCGAGAGTGACGAATCGGCGCTGCCGGCCCGAATCGTGACCGACTGGCTCGAGACGCCCCGGCCGATGGTCGCCAGGAACCATGCCCGGCTGATCCGCTTCCCATCCTCATCCGTGGCCTGTTGAAGCTGGACGGGGCGCACATGGTCATCAAACTCGGCCACCATCGGACCACGAACGCCCGCGGGCAGATCAAAATGGACCAACTCCAGCGGCCAGGTCAGTTCAAGCGTGTTGGGGATTTCAAGCTCGAAACGATTCTCAGCCCGCACCGAGGCACATGCGCAAAGCATCACCAGAGCCAGGGCGAGGGGCGACAGCAAACGAATCATGGACTGATTTCCTTAAAGGGCTTGGGGTTGCTGGGCACAAGGCCACCTGAGGAATCATACCGGGCACCGTCCCACCGGGGGAATCATCAATCGCGCGGCGTCTTGTCCAGCGGCTCAGCCATGGTGCCCAGAATGAGTTTCTCGCCATCAAAACGCACGGTCTGATCACCGATGATCAATCCCCGGCCTTCGGTTTTGATCTCCGGCGGGTCGCCATCCTGAAGGGTCATCACGTAGTACAGGATGCCATCCGCCTCGACGGCCTGCGTTCGCGTTCGGATCCGGGTTCCACGCACCTGTTGCTCGCGAATCTGCGTCCGCCGGATCTGCATCCAGTATTGGACCTCATAGCCCGTCCACGGCCCGACCTGCACGACCAGCAACGGGACGCCGGATGCGCCGCTGAAATCCACGGCCATCGAAACCGTCCCACGCTCCAGTGCCTCCCAGTGCCGGCCGACATGTCGCCGCTGAAGCGCTTCATCATCGAGCATCCGGGCACTGATGATGCCCGAACCATCCCGGGCGCCGTGGAAGTAGGTTTCCTTCGAGGTGTAGAAGATGCCCGGAAACGCATAGCGAAGGTTAATGCCCAGCACTTCGACCGAACCGCCCTTGCCCATGCCCCGGCCGCGATGGGGCATACTCCCCAGAAGCGCGGTCACGATGATGTCATCGGCCGTTCCCGTCCAGCCGTTGCGGAAGACGAAGTATCCCGCCTCCGTGTCGCGCAGGATGCGCGGCATGGTTTGCCCGGGATTGCGCGGCTCGACGCCGAACGGCCAGTTGGCGATCACCCACGCGCCGAAATGCGGATATTCATTGATGTCGTAGTCGGTCTCACTTGTGCGCACGATGTTGTTGAACACCCAGAGCATCTGGGCCTTGTACTGATCCGGCACGATACCGAAACCCAGGGCAAAGTCGCCCAATCGCGAAAGCTCCTGAGATCGGGAGAATGGGTCACGGGCGTACATGCCCCGCTGAATGTTTCGCGCTTCGCGGTCCGCCGGGGTGAAGCGGATCAACTCATAAATCCACTTGGTGCTCATCCAGTGGGTGTTGGAGCCTTGCGGCGCGAGATCCTGTCCAGCGGCGTTTCGGTAGGCCTGAATGAAGGGAATGATGCCCTTGTTGCCCGAGAACCGGCCGCAGTGATGGCCTTCCCAGTAGTAGCCCCGCTCGCTGAATCCCTCGTCGATCTCGCGCATGATGTTGTTGAGCACGCGCCGGAACAGGTCTTCGACCTTTTCCTGATCCACTTCCGGGTCGCCGCGCAGCGCCAACAGGGCCACGCCCAATCCACCGGAATGAGCGCCCCAGTGGTTGGCCCCGGGCTCAAGCTGGGGCCGGCGGGCGATGGCTTCGGTGTGGGGATTGTCCAGGATGGCCTTGGCGATCTCCTTGCGGAAGGCTTCATCCCAGCCGTCATAGGCCATGTCATAGGCCAGGGCCAGACCGGCCATCAACGGACCGGCCCGAAGCTGTCCGTTCCCCGGCCACGTGTACCGCCCGTCGGGATTGGCGCGGCGACCGATCACCTCGCGTGCGGCATCCCGCGCCTTGTCCGCATAGCCCTGTTCTTCGGTCACAAGATAAAGGAACGCATAGGCCGCCGCGTTCCAGTTGGTGTATCGCTGGTCAAGCATCTCCCGCATGCGCTTGAGCACGATCTGCCCCTCTTCGGTCGCGGCACGCCGTCGAATCTCAGGAAGCTCGCTCCTGCGGAAAATGATCCGCGGATGCTCGCCCGGCTTGGGTGCCTCAAAGCCCTCGACCGGTTTGGGAATCCGGGCCTCGGCCCGAACCGCCGCGGGAAAAAGCAGGGCAACGGACAACACGGCCGGCAGCACAAAGATGAGCCATCTGGTGGAGTGCGACATGACAAACCCTCGATGCTGGGTTAACCGGTTGAAATCGCTGGGCGTAACGACACATTCGCCGCACACCTGTCCAGTGCAACGATGATCAGCCCTGCCTTATGCCGATGCGGCGAACAAGCCGCATACACCCGCCTTTCAAGCCAGAAATGCGGTCCGACGGACGAACCCGGATCGGCATGGCAAAAAGTCGGCCAGAGGCGTCGAAAAACCCGCGCAAACGTACCTGGCTGGTGATAAGTTGATGGGTTTAACCGCCCAACGAATCACAGCCAACGCCGATGATGGCCGCGATCATTGCGCTTCAGTGGGCGCTACCCGGTCGCTCGCGGGCGCGGCCAGTTGGGCCTCGAACATGCGTCGGATCAGCTCGGCGGCCGAGGAAATACCCATCTTCTTCATGATGTGGGCGCGATGAAGCTTGACCGTGCCCGGCGCGATGCACAGGGTCTGGGCGATCCCGGCGGTTCGTTGGCCCTGCAGGAGAAGGTCCAGCACCTCCCGCTCGCGCGGGGATAGCGTCCCAAGGCGCTCCTCAAGCTCCTGACGCTCTCGCGTGCGATTGCGATGGCTCTGGTCGAGTGACAAAGCTTCCCGGATGATGTCCACCAGCGCTGTGGGCTCGATCGGCTTCTCAAGAAAATGGACCGCCCCCCGACGCATCGAATCCACCGCGAGCGGGACCGTGGCGTGGCCGGTCAGGAAGATCACCGGGAACTTCGGGTTGATCGCCAGCACACGCTCGTGGAGGGCAACCCCATCCATGCCCGGCATGCGCATATCCAGGATCAGGCAGCCGTTGGTGTCCGACGTAAACTGAAGCAGAAATGCCTCGGCCGATGCGAACGCCTGACAGTCATACTCCAAACGTCGGAGGAGGCGCAGCAGCGAATCTCGCATTCCCTGATCATCATCAACGACATAGACTCGAGATTGCGGTTTCTGAATCACGCTTTTACTTTCCAATGCTCCGATTCCTCCCGGACCATCAGAACCCCATCCACGAACGAGAGTATACCACGATGAACGGGTATGGCGCTTCGCAATTCGCAAGAATTAACGTTATCGCATGCGCCAAGGCACCTTCACCCCCGGAGCCCGGTTCCGCGCGATGACAACCAGCATTTCGACCCGCCGACCATGACACGGTATAAGGAAAGCCGATCAAAAAATCCCACGAACGAACAACCTCGCCATGAATACGTAAATGAGACCTGTCGTCCGTTTCTACGCAATCTTGGCGCTAAAGACCATGGTCTGAGCGATGGCCGACTTATATAGGGCAGCATGGAGTCTCCGCCCTTGTAGATATCACGATCCGATTGACCTGAGGACTTCATCATGGCGGGCACCCCAGCGCAACCGGCTCACGAAGACGTCCGATCGGAAGATGCGCTGACCGTCATCCGCCGGATCACCCGGGAAAACCTCGGTCAGTTGATGCGACCGCTGGCCCACAGTGTCAACAATGCCCTGGGCACCGTCTTTGTCCAGACCTACCTCGCCCGGCGCCACCTGGACTCCCTGACCTCATCGGATGCCGACTTGACGGCCATCGTCAAAGCCTTGGATGCGCTCGACGCCGCCGCTCAGCGTGAGGCCGATCTCCTCAAGCGTATTCAGGAACTGGGTCGCGTTGAAGTCGATGGCTTCGAGCCGATCGACCTGGCCGCGCTGATCGATTCGGCGTGCCAGTGGGCAGCGATGATCATCAAGCCGGAGGGAGGAGCCATCCATCGCGGACCGGTAACCGGAGATGCCGCACCTGTGATTCGAGCTCACATCAATCGAACAAAGAATCTTCTAGTCTGGTTGATGGTCAGTCATTGGCGGGAGCTGCGGCGGCCTCTGGAAATTTCATTTGCCGTACCTGCAAAGGGGCGACAAAACGCAAACCTGGTCCTACAATCCGCTGGTTCTTTCACAGATCAATCCACTCGAGTGGAATCGGACCAGCCTGGTCCAAAAACCGGGACTTTCTGGGAAGATCAGTTCCGCCAGATTTCTCGACTTGGTTCGTGTTGCGGTTTCCGTTTGTCCGCTGCGCGCAACGCAGGTGCGCCCCACTCCCTCGAGCTCCGGTTCACGGCCTGAGCGTGAGCCCAAGAGGGCAGCCCACCATGACCGAGAAAGTCCTGATCATTGATGATGAAGAGAGCTTTGCCCATGCGCTTAGCCGATCGCTGGAACGCTACGGCTATCGAAGCCAGACCGCATCGGGAATCGATGAAGCACTTTGGAAAGCCGCCGAGATGAGGCCGGAGATTCTCATCGTCGACTGGATGCTGGGCAGCGCTTCCAACGGCCTGGACCTGATCGAGACATTCCGGGATGCGGGGATCGGAAGCCGGCTGATCATGATCAGCGGCTTTTCGACCGAAGACCTGCGTCACGCCATCGGCCGGAACCATGGCGCCATCGAGTTCCTGGCCAAGCCGTTTCGTGTCGAGGAGCTGGTCGAGCTGATCGGAAACTCCGATGCGGCCCGTCCGGTCTGACCTTCGAGGCCGATCAGACCATCAGGATGCATCGACTCCGGCGATTCGCCTGGCGATCTTTGCGCTTCGGCGTGCCACCTCGCTGATGGGGATCGGGTGATACTCCAGAATCGCCGAATAGAGCTGATCGTTCAGCGGCCCGATCCACCGCTCGGGCAATCGACCCGCACCCACCGCCGCGCCCACGATCGAACCGACTGTGGCCCCGTTGCAGTCGGTGTCCCATCCGCCCATCACCGCGATCGTGATCGACTTTTCCAGGTCCATGCCACCCAGCAGCAGCCCCGCGACCACCAGCGCGGCGTTGTTGTTCGTATGCACCGGGTTGTAGTGACCCAGCAGTTTTTCGATGTCATCCAGGACCGCTTCGAACTTGGCCGGATCGCACCCGTGAGCCCGGCAAATCTCGACGGTCTGGAGCATCTCCGCGTGCAGCCGGCTGGTCGAGGGAATCTGCGCCAGCCCGGCCTCGATGATCTTCCGGGCATCCTCGGTCGCAAAGGCCGCCGCGATCATCGCGGCGACGAACATCTCTCCATAAATGCCGTTTTTGACATGACTCAGCCGCGCATCGCGCCAGGCGAACTCAGCGGCCAGCTCCGGATCGCCCGGCGCGCCGTAGCCCCACTGGTCAGCTCGAATCTGCGCCCCGATCCATTCCCGATAAGGATTCTGATGGGTCGCCACCCAGTCGAAATCCATCACCGTTCCCTCTTGGCGGACGCTGAGCCCGTATCGATACGCCAGATTGCGGTAAGCCTGCGTCTCGGCGGTGCAGACATAGCCGTAGGGCAGATGCCCGATCCATGCCGCCGCCACATGCCGCGTCGTAAAATCCCGCCCATCGCGCTGAAGGATGATCTGACCCAGCACCGTGTACCGGATGTCATCATCGGTTTCCATGAAGGCGATGTGCTCACGCGTGGAAGCGCGGCAACCGGCGCGGCCGGTTCGCTCGACCGCCGGTGAATGCTCGGGAATGTAATCACGGATCGGCCACTCGCCCGAGTCGATCGCCGTCAGATACTCGCGAAGGCGCTGGCGACTGCTCAGCCCGTTCTTCGGGCTCATGAACACCTCGACCGGCTTACCCAGCGCGCACCCCGCACACCGGCCCAGCCACGCACCGTACATCCGTTCGTAAAGCGCCTCGGCACTCATATCCACGCGCGGCAGCTTCGGATTCCCGACCCGGCGCTGGCGGATCGATTCCAGGTCGTTGGGTTCATCAAAGGGAAAATCACTGACGATCGGCGTGGCCAGCGATATCTCGAAGAGCCGGGCCAACTGCGCCTCATCGTCCCCCGCGCGTGCCGCCTGCTGCGCCAGATCATCCAGCACCGCCGGATCGCGACCCTCCTGCCGAGCCTGAACCAACTCTTCCCGAAAAAGCTTTTCCATCGTACCCCAACCCGCCATGACGCCTCCACTGTTTGGATCAAAATCCGCCACGTGATGCTCGCCTCCAACATGGAAACGAACGCATCCGACGCGTCGAAGATCATACCAGCCTCCGCCAGAGCCGATGATGCTCCCGCAAGCCCGACTCTCGCTCACCGTCGCGGAGCCCGCTGTAATGATCGATATGCAAGACGGGACCGGTGCGTCCAAACACCAGTCGCAGCGCAATCACAGGCCACGACGTCGCCGAACGTGACGCCAGGACCGAAACCCCCTGTCGCATTGACGGAAAGCCAACCCTGAATCGAGAGGGTCTATCGCTTCTGATACCACCGTCCCTCGGGGTCCATCAGCCAGTGGCCGGCTCGGGCCAGTTCGTACTGCTGGGCCCGATAGATCTCCGCGGCGTGCGCGGCCGTCACCGGGGGGTCGTCCGGATCACGCTCGGCGTTGATCATGCGTGCCCAGATGGGAAAGAGCTGCTGACGATCGCTGGTTTCATCACGGACCAGACGCTCGATCGCCTCGCGCCGGTTGGCCGGTATCCGTTCACGATTGGCCGGGACGATGGCGACCACGCCCCGCCGCGTCTCCCCGATGAAGCCATCATTCTTGGCTTCGAGCAGATCGGGATACCGCTTCTGGATGCGCTCCATGATGATCCGTGCGCGATCGCGGTCGGTCTGCTGCGCCATCACAGGGCCGGCCATCATCGCCACAAGCATCATTCCGAGCATTCCTGAAAGTATCACGGTACGCGATGTCATGGCACTGACCTCCTGGGGTTCCGGATTTCGGAACAGCCCATATTCATCAATCCCCGTCCGGCTTCGTTTCGGGCGCCGACCCGGGCGATCCATCCTTGGCCCCTTCGCGCTGATGATACTCACGCTGCCAGCGAAGCGCTTCGGCGATGTGTTCATCAAGCTTGACGTTCACATCGATCGTCATATCGATGCGATGCGTGGTGTGCAATTCATGTCGCGTGTCAGCGGTGATGTGATGCCGGGTGCATCCGACCAGCACCAGGATCGCGACGGCCATTAAGGCAAGGGCTTTGGTTGCTTCCATTCTGTCGCTCCTTTCGCGAGTCGGAACTGTATTTTATACCTCGCCGCCCCGCGGGCCGAACCGCGAGGAAGCCTGGATCAGGGGAACCACGCCCTGCCCGCACTTCCGGGGGTTCCGGGCGCTTCCGCGGCTTCGGGGCTTCCGGGGGTTCCGGGGGCGGGGGGATCCCACACCGGGCAAAACGGGGTCGCCGCCGGTTCTATTCCAACTGCAAACCTCGCGTTATGAACATCGGCTCGGACCGGCCTTCGGTTCCAGAAGTGCATCCCCCTTCGCACGCCGCCGGCCTTTTTCGACTAACGGAGCAATTGCTCCAGATCATCGCGCGTCAGTTGGCCCAGCAGCGATTCCTGACCTTCGATGATGGCATCGGCGACCTGCTGTTTGCGCATCTGAAGCTCGGCGATCCGTTGCTCGACGGTGTCTTCGCAGATCAATCGATAGGCCGTCACGTTGCGCGTCTGGCCGATCCGGTGGGCGCGGTCGATGGCCTGCTGCTCGACCGCCGGGTTCCACCATGGATCGAGAATGAAGACATATTCGGCCGCCGTCAAGTTCAAGCCCAGGCCGCCGGCCTTGAGGCTGATCAGGAACAATCCGCAATCCGGATCGGTCTGGAACCGATCCACGCACGTCTTACGATCGCGCGTCTGGCCGTCGAGATATTCATACACCATGCCGCGCTCATCCATCGCCTGGCGGACATAGGCCAGAAACGAGGTGAACTGGCTGAAGATCAGCGCTTTGTAGCCCTCTTCGCGAATCTCCTGCACCTGCTCGATCAGTGTTTCGAGCTTGGCCGACGGCGTCTGACTGAAACGCGCATCGATCAACCCCGGGTGACAGCACGCCTGCCGCAGGCGAAGCAGCGCTTCGAGCACCTGGAACGCCACACGGCCCACACCACCCTTGCCCGCATCGACCTGGTTGAGCAACGTCGTCTGGTAGTGCTTCTTCAAGCCATCGTAAATCTCGCGCTGAGCTTCATCCATGCCGCAGATCAGCGTCTGCTCGGTCTTCTCGGGCAGTTCGGTCAAGACCTGCTTCTTGGTTCGACGCAGGATGAAGGGACGCAACGCGCGGCCGGCATGCCGCGCCGCATCAACACTCAGCAGCCCGGGGCCGCGCTTGATCAGTTCATTGAACTTCGAACCGCTGCCCAGCAGACCCGGATTGAGAAATTCGAAAATCGACCAGAGATCTCCCAGATGATTCTCGACCGGTGTTCCCGTCAGCGCCAGACGATGATCGGCCTTAAGCAGCCGCGCGGCCTTGGCCCCCTGCGAGCCGGGATTCTTGATCGATTGAGCCTCGTCCAGAACCAGCGTGTCGAACTCATACTCATGAAGTTCCGTGACATCCCGCCGCAACAGCCCGTACGAGGTGACGATCAGGTCCGCGGTATCGAACTCCTGCCGAAGCTGATCGCGATCCGCTCCCGTATAACCGATCACCTTCAGGTGCGGCGTGAAGCGAACCGCCTCATCCAGCCAGTTGAACACCACCGACCGCGGCGCAACCACAAGAAAAGGCTTGCGCTTTCGGTCATGACCGGCAAGGCCATCACCATTGCCCGATTCATTCTCGATCCGGCCTTCACTGGCCGCACAGGCCTCGCCCCGGCGTAGATGATCCAGCCACGCCAGCACCTGGATGGTCTTGCCCAGGCCCATGTCGTCGGCCAGGATGCCGCCCATCTCGAACGCCCGCAGGAATGCCAGCCAGCCCAGGCCGATCTTCTGATACGTCCTCAAATCGCCGCGGAACGATTCGGTCGCCTCGATCGGCTCCAGCCGCTCAAACTCCGCCAGCCTCCGCCGCGCACGGCTGAACTTCTCATCAATATCCACTTCCGGCAGGCCACGAAGCAGCGCATCGAGAATCGCCACCTGCGATCGTGTGAACCGAAGGCCATCCTGCTCAAGCTGTCCGATCTGGGCCAGCATCCCGTGCTCGCGCAGCCATGCCTCGGGCAGCAGGCCCTGCGAACCATCCTCCAGCCGAACCAGTCGCTGACCGCTCCGGGCCAGGCGAAGAATCTCGGCGATCGGAACGACCTGGTGCCCGTCGGCCGTCTGATAGTCCACACCTCCGGACAGCTCGAACCAATCCACACCACTGGCCACCGACAGGCGCACATCCCCGGCTTTTCGCATGAGGTGCTTGTCGCTGAATACCTCCCAACCGGCGCGAAGCAATCGGCTGATCGCTCCGCCGGCCTGTCTGCCGCTGATCGAAAGGTGATGCGGCCGCGAGGGATCGCGTGCCTGGAACCCAAGGCGAATCAGAAGTCGAGTCGCCTTTCGCTCGGCGGCGAGATCGCGCTGAATCGGCATGGCCCGCAACAACGGCCGCGCATCGACACCGCCCTGCTCCCCAGGATCGGCATCAACCGAATCGGCGGCAGCGCCTGACGGTGGCGGCCCACCGGTCGATGGGCTGTCACCGACAATCTCATCGGTCAGATAGTGTCCCGGCAGGCCGGGGCTGACGGCGGAATCTCCATAGCGGAACATCACCTGCGCGGCGTAGCTGCGCTTGCTGCCACCGGCATCGGGCGTCGTGCTCAATTCGATGCGCGGCTTCATGGTCACGATGCGCGGCCGAATGGGCAGCTCATCGGGCAGGCTCAGGCGAGGCAGATTGGGCAGCGCGAATAGATGCCGCAAAAAAGCCTCCACCTCGCCTCGCTCGACGACCAGCGGCCGGGCATCGCTGATCAGAAAACGCCCCTCGGGCAGGAACATGCGAATCCACTTGAGCACCGAATCACGACCCAGCGGCGCCACCCACGGCGGATAGAACACCAGCCCACGCGAGCCGGGCACCAGCGAATGGACCTGGTCCAACGACATCCGCGAACCCTTGCGCTCGAGCATCGGCGCAACCTCCAGCCCTCCCGATGCGCTCCAACGGCACTCGATCACCAATCGCCATGCCCCACTTTGGCGCTGATCCCAAACCAGCGGCCGCTCCCACTGCTCGCCCAGGAACAGCCGGCCGGTCGCCACCAATCGGCGGATCGCCAATCGGGCAACGCTGGAATCGACCACGATCCGATGCCGCCCGAATTGCCCGCCACCGCCCGATGACGACCCATCGCTCCGGCTTCGGCCACGATTCATCAAAAGTTGGATCAACTCCTGCTCATGTTCCGGCAGATAGCGCGAAAGCACCTCGGCATCCAGCGGCGTCGAGCGCGAAGCGCCCCATTGCCCGGTCTGACCCATCTTCCGCAGATAGGGATAAACCACCACGCGGTGGTGATCGGCCAGTTCGGCGGTGTCCAGGGCATAGAGCACCTGTCCCGGCGCTTCGACGACATGTCTCGGCGGCGCTTGCCGGTCCGGCTGAAGCAGCAGACCCAGTCGCGTCAATCGCCGTTGCCAGTCCGGCGTGCGGGGTGTCTGGACCGGCTCGGAAACGTCCTCGCGCTTGACCGCGCGCGGCCAGAGTGGCGTCAGACCCGCAAGCAGCGAAGCGAACCGGATCAATGACCCGGCATCCGGCTGGGCGTGCTCATCCGCCCCATGTGCATCGGTGGGTTCCAAGCTCGCCGCACCGCCTTCGGCCTCGACCGATCCGCTGTCTTCCCGGGATGCATCGAAATCCCCGCCAGCCGAACCGCCCGAATCGCCATCCGCATCGTCCTGGTCGTGCTCCCCGGCATCCTGTCCGTTCATTCGAGCGTGCTGAAGCGTCAGGATCACCGCCCAGAGATGGCCGCAGAACCGCCCGGCGCTGAAATCCTCGCAGGAACAGTGGGCGATCGCGTTCTGGTCCTGGGTATCGATCCGCACTTCCGCCTGCTGATCGCCATCGCGCACCTGGCCGCTGAGCCGCCCCCGGTCGGGATCGGCCTGGATCGTCACTTCGCCCTCGGCGAAAAGCGGATACCCCGCGCGACGGGCTGACTGCGGGAAGAAGGGGCTCCACAAATTGATCAGGGACACAAACAACTCCGTGAATCGACGGATCGGCCCGCGGGACAACCGCCGGATTCGGTGCGCGCCAAACCACCAGAATATCCTGAAAAAGCTCCGTTGACCAACTCGCGCCATCGTTTTTTCGATCATCACCCCCGGAATGAGGTTCGCCCGGCCGTCCGACGACGCGATCCGGCTTGGGGGCACCCGGCCGGATCGACACCGGCCCGCCCTTCCCGATCGGCCCCTAACCGCTTGCCGTTTCAACTCATGGGGCGAACGTGGTAACCTAAAAAATCATGGCAGACCTGGCGATCATCGGCGGACGCATCATCGATCCGGATTCCGGGCTGGACCAGGTCGCCGACCTGGTGATTCAGCGCGGCCAGATTCACAAAATCGCAACACTGAGCGCCGAGGAGCGTCAGGCCTTCCCCGGCTCGGTCATCGATGCCTCGGGCTGGATCGTGGCCCCGGGGTTGATCGATCCGCATGTCCATCTGCGCGAGCCGGGCCAGGAAGAAAAGGAAACCATCGCCACGGGTTCGGCGGCGGGCATCGCCGGGGGCTTTACCAGCCTCTGCTGCATGCCCAACACCGTGCCGGCGATTGATGATGATGCCCGGGTGGAGTTCATCTACCACCGGGCCGAGCGTGCGGGCCTGGCCAATATCTTCCCGGTCGGCGCGGTGACGCGTGGGCGCGAGGGCAAGGAACTGGCCGAGATCGGCCTGATGGCCCGGGCGGGCGCTGTGGGGTTCTCCGATGATGGTGTCGCGGTGGCCTCGGCGGGCATCATGTCCAAAGCCATGACCTATATCGCGATGACCGGCAAGGTCATCATGCAGCACTGCGAAGACCCGGAACTGGGCGGCGGTGTGATGAACGCCGGCGCGCTGGCGGCGCGGCTCGGGCTGGCCGGATGGCCGCGCGTGGCTGAAGAGCTGATCATCCAGCGCGACATTCTGCTCAACCGCTCGCAGAACACCGGGGCGCGATATCACGTGCAGCACATCTCCAGCGCCGGCAGTGTCGAGCTGGTCCGCCGCGCCAGGGCCGACCTGTTCGGCCAGGCCCACATCACCGCCGAAGCCTCGCCCCATCACCTGCTGCTCACCGAAGAGAGTTGCTCAGACTACAACACGGTGTTCAAGATGAACCCCCCGCTTCGCCAGCGGGCGGATGTTCAGGCGATCATCGAAGGCATCGCCGATGGCACCATCACCATCCTGGCCACCGACCACGCCCCGCACACCCGCGAGGAGAAGGACCTGGAATTCGCCCGCGCTCCGTACGGCATCATCGGACTGGAATCCGCCCTGCCCTGCTACATCCGCGCCCTGATCGAACCGGGCATCATCGACTGGCCGGCCATGCTCGCCATGATGACCATCAACCCGGCAAGACTGTGCGGACTGGAGCGCAAGGGGAGGCTCGCGCCGGGCATGGACGGCGATGTCACACTGATCGACCCCGCGGCCAAGTGGACCATCCAGGCCGACCAGTTCGCCGGCAAGAGCCGCAACTGCCCCTTCGACGGCTGGAAGGTCACCGGCCGCGCAACCGCCGCCATCGTCGCCGGCAACACCAAACTCCTGCGCGAACCCGAGCGGCTGCGCCGATCCACCAACAAGCTGGAATCGGAGTTGCCGCATCCGCCGGTGGACGAAGCTGCCCTGCTCGCACTTCTACCTGATGGTCAACACGCTCAATATTGATTGGGAAGTTCTCTATACGCTCATGCACACTGGTCTCGAACTGGCTGACCGTCACGGTGGAATGATCTCTGCAACCGGTCGGCCTGCGTGATCGTTGTCCGTAAGGCGAGGCGATCAACCCGTGATCAGGGATTGATCATTCTGCAGTCATTCGGCCCTGAATCCAGCGTACCCGTGGCATGATTCCCCGTGAACAATTGAAAGTCACGGTAGCTCTCACCACCGAAGACCACTTCTGGGAGCCGGGCACGGGTTTCGGAACTCGTCGATTCCACGTGCGTTGCGCTACCGTCAGCGTAACCAACCGAACCGGCCCACACCCGGTGCCTCCACACACTGCCTGGCGTCTCCGGTGCGTCTGTATTGCGATCCACAACCAGAGGAGTATGCGGGCTTTCATCAGCAGAAGTCAATCTGCTCAACCAAGTAATTCCATCGGCGCTAATCAGGGCGAAGGAGATATTGCTGGCGGCCAGCTCGTCCCAATCAGATCCTTCGAAAGCTTTACGACTGCTGTCGACAGGATTCACCATAATCTTCGGATGGAGGCCGAGTTCGCCAAGCGAGCGGAAACGCTCGACCGTGGTGCTGCCCGGCACGGACACGCTCAAAGGGCGATGGTCAGCAGCCTGAACAAGCAGGAATTGGCTGATCCCGCGTACCTGGGCGAGGTTCTTGATGCGGTAGATGTCTCGTCGATTTTCACACCCCACAACCAACAGCAAACCGACCAGCACAGCGATCAACGCAATCAATACCAGGGCGTCAGAAATCGTCAGAGTATTTCGTCCATGCATCATTCAGTCTCCGAAGTGAATGGTTTCAGCACACGCGTGACTTGTAGCGTCTTGCGATCATTCGAACGTCGAGTTGCAGATCTCAATCCATTCTACCAGTTGTCCAGATGGCGATACCAAGCTCAATCCCACGACCGTCCAAACGGGGGTGGCTCAGTGAGCCTTCATGGGTATACCCCGCTATTTGTTTTTCACGGACAAGATTCCCCCGCCGTCGATTCAAATCCGGCGTCGGGCGCTGCCCCCCGGATGGCAGCGC
>JAFIFY010000101.1 GCA_020831765.1 Phycisphaeraceae bacterium
TTTATAAGCGCTTCTTCGCGGCGATGACCGCCGGCGCAGCGCCGTTTTATCTCAATTTCAGTGCCGCGGAAGTTGAGACGGCCTCGCTGGAGGCAGCGCTGGCGGTGCATGCCTACAGCAGCACATCATCGGCCGTCCCTCCTCGGCTGGTTGCGGGGACCACGTACTACGGCCTGAAGCCGTTGCCCTTCATCCGCCAGGTCTATCTCCAATGGGCATACGAAGACCGGAAGACGGAACCGGAGGATGAAGACCCTTACACCCACTGGATGCGGCTGGATAATTCGGTGGCGATGGCCATCGAACTGGGCAATCCGTTCGATGAGCGGATCGATCTGGCCAATGCCGATCGGCCGGTTCAGATTCGCGTCGTTTTTCAGGGCAATCCCGTCAGCGCGGTTGAAGTGAGCTCGGGCACATTTGAAGCCGATGGCCAGTTCCTGCCGCCGCGCCCTGCCGTGGGCGAGCCCAATTCGCCGGTCATTGTTTACTCCAACGGCCAGCAATCCCTGACCGGTACAGACGGTCGAGGGGCGAATATCGTCACGGACCTGAACCTTGGCGGTCAGGGTCGAGTCAGACTGCCTTCAGGAAGCCTGACGATCCCGCTCTCGAGTCCGGCATTTCCCAATTCAGGGCCGTTGCCGCTTCAGGATGTGGTGATCGAGCTTCGAACCCGGGCAAGTGCTGCCGCGCCATGGGTGACCTACGATCGCTTTCATCTCCGCAGCACGTCCGCGCCCGGCACACCGGTCATCACCGACAACGCGGATAATGATCCGGTACCCGATGCCATCAGCCACGCGGAATGGCCGGAGGCCAGCCACCGGCATGCCCAGGTCAGTTTCGCCCGCTCGGGCAGTAACTGGCGATATCTGAGCAATCGGGGTCGAGATGTGACCATGGCCCGTCAGCCGCCGCCGGCTGGTGATGAGGGCTTCAGTACGGATGCTTCGCTGGTCGTCGATGAGAAGTCCCGCCAAGGAGGTGGGGCGATCCAAGGCGATACCGAGTTGGATTCGCGGCCGATCAATATCGCCGGCCGGCCGATCTACAGCCTTGGGGAACTGGGTTGGATCTTCATGGTTGGTTTCACGAGTCAGGATACCGGCGATCTTCCCCAGCGGCTCAGTGGCGTGGACGGCACAGGGGGATTTCTCAGCACACCCGAGGGTCGGCGTCGCCTGTTCCTGGATGTCTCCAGCAATGCAGCGCTTACCGAGATTCCCGGGGTCGGACGAGTTCCACACGCGGCGATCATCATGGACCTTTTCACCACACTGCACCCGGGCTTCGATGGGGTGGACAACGATGGGGATGGTGCTGTGGATGGGATGGTGGCGGATGCCAACACCAATGAGCCATTGCCGCGCGAGCAACTGATTCGCGGCACCATCAACGTCAACACCGCGCCCCCCGAAGTGCTGGCGATGGTCCTGCCCCTGCCGGAAGGATTCGCCACCACCCAGGCGTTGATCGATCAGATCGTGCAATATCGGGAGAATCCCGGACAGCGCCAGGCCATCACCGGTTTTGGCCAGACGGTGCGCGCGGATCGGCCGGGGATCGCCTCGATCGGTGAACTTCTCTTCATTAACCCCGCCGCTTCGGGCAATCCGGCTAACATGCAGCGTTACGGTCGTGGGTTGGCTTTGCCACCCAATGTCCCGATGAACCTTTACCCCATGGACGAAAATGCCGACAAGACCGCCTACGACGGCACCGGCGACACCCCCGAGGAACGCATGGCCCGGTTCCAGATGATCAGTCAGGTACTCAGCACGCGGACCGATTTCTTCGCCGCTTGGGTGCAGGTGCGCGGCTATCGGGCTGGCCGCTGGGATGAAGGCCCGGTCGAGTCCGCCCGCTTTCTGGCCATCTTCGACCGCAGCGAGGTTCGTAATCCGGACGATACCGTTCGCGTGCTGGGCGTCTTCCGCATCGATTGACCCGGCCCCGGGGTCTTTGATCCGTGCGTTTTGACCGTCCATGGTGCATGGCGGCGTTACGGCCGCGACGCATCGGATGGTTTTCCGTCCGGGCCGTCGGTCGCTACAATCGCCTCCCCATCCGCCGGGGTCGGCCGGAGGGTCAGCGCGGCGGTTGTTTTCTTCACTATTTTCCAGGATGACTTGACAATGGTCAGTACGAGCAAGGAGTTCGATCTGGTGATAATCGGCGGCGGTCCGGCGGGGTATATCGCCGCGATCCGTGCATCGCAATTGGGCATGAACGTCGCCTGCGTCGAGCGCGACCGGTTGGGCGGTGTGTGCCTGAACTGGGGCTGCATCCCGACCAAGGCGCTGCTGGCCGGCGCGGAGTTCTACCACCGGCTCAAGCACGAATCGGCCGACTGGGGCATCCTGGCCGATAAGGTCAGCCACGACTGGTCGAAAGTGATCGGGCGCTCACGCAATGTCGCTTCGACCCTCAATAAGGGGGTTCATGGCCTGTTCAAGAAGAACAAGATCAGCCACTTCGAGGGGCACGCCCGGATCGTCAAGCCCGGTGTCGTGGAGGTGTACGAAAAGCCCGAAGGCGGCGAGGTCAAGGAAAAGCTCAAGTGCTCCAACATTCTCATCGCCACCGGCGCGGTACCCCGTGAACTTCCGGGCACGCCTTTCGACGGCAAGACGATCATCAGCTCGAAGGAGGCCATGACGCTGGAGGATCAGCCCGAAGAGCTTCTGATCGTCGGAGCGGGGGCGATCGGCATGGAGTTCGCCTATTTCTACAACGCCTTCGGAACCAAGGTCACGATCGTGGAAATGCTGGATCGGCTGTTGCCGATCGAGGATGAGGAAGTCTCCAAGGCGATCGAGAAGAGTTTCAAGAAGCAGGGCATCAAGATTTACACGGGACACAAAACAACCGAGGTGAAGAAGACCGACGATGGGGTGGAAATCACAATCGAGGATGTGAAGAAGGAAGGCAAGACCACCACGCTCAAGGGCGGCAAGCTGCTGGTGGCCATCGGGGTGAGAGGCCGCTATGACGGTCTGTTCGATGATTCGCTGGGCATCAAGCTCTTCAAGGATCACATCAAGGTCAATCGCGACACCTATCAGACTTCGGTTCGCGGCATCTACGCCGTCGGTGATGTCAACGGCCCGCCTTGGCTGGCGCACGTGGCCAGCGAAGAGGCGGTGGTCTGTGTCGAAAAACTGGCCGGGCACAAGCCGGCGGCGATTGACTACGACTCGGTCCCCGGCTGCACCTACTGCCATCCCCAGGTCGCCAGCCTCGGCAAGACCGAACAGAAGCTCAGGGAAGAGGGGCTGGAGGCCGGCAAGGACTACAAGGTCGGCAAGTTCCCCTTCATGGCCTCAGGCAAGGCCCAGGCGATGGGCTCAACCGAGGGATTCGTCAAAATCATCAAAGATGCCAAGTACGGCGAGATTCTGGGTGTTCACATGATCGGTGAGAACGTGACCGAGTTGCTCGCCGAGATGGGCTTGGCACGCAGACTGGAGGCCACGGCCGAAGAAGTGATCCACACCATGCACGCCCACCCAACGCTCTCCGAAGCGATCCACGAGGCGGCACTGGCCACCGAGTCCCGAACACTGAACTTCTGATCGGCCCCGGCATCCCAGCCCATAAGCCACGATTCGTTGCGATTCTGCCATCGCGGGGGACTCGATCTGGCCTGAACCCGGCATCGCCGCGCTCGGCCATCATGCTGGCGGAGGATTGAACGGGTACAACATCAGGTAGACGATCACGCCGGTGACCGAAACATACAGCCAGATGGGAAAACCCCACCGGGCGATGCGCCGATGCTTTTCGCGTCGATCTTTCAGCCCCAGCCAGATCAGCATGATGGCCAGAACCGGAACGGCCATGGCCAGCACGAGGTGCGTGATCAGAATAAGGTAATAGGCGATCTGGAGGGCGCCCTGGCCGTTGTACGTCGTGTGAATGTCGCCATCTTGCGTGGCCCGCCACGCCTTGTGGACCACATACAGCACCAGAAACAGCGCCGAGACGGCAAAGGCGCTGATCATCAGGTTTCGGTGGAGTGTGATGTTCCGCCGCCGGATGGCCACAAAGCCAAGCACCAGGCAGAGGATGGCCAGGGTGTTGAGACCAACGTTGAAGTGGGGAATGAAAGATAGGTCCATGGTCGTCGGGGCCCGCGGTGATGGTTGCTGGATGAACAGAGGTGAGACGGTCAGGTGGTCACCGGCTGCGCGGCGGTATCGGGCAGGTCAGGTACGGCCGATTCGGACTTGCGCCCCGCCTTTCGCGCCAGTGTCTGACGCTGGATCATGTCCTGAAGTCGCATCAGGCCCTCCTGGAGCGCCTCAGGGCGGGGCGGACAGCCGGGGACATAAATATCCACCGGTACGACCAGATCCACGCCCTTGACCACGTGATAGCCATACTTGAAATACGGACCGCCGCCGACCGTGCATGCGCCCATGGCCATGACATATTTCGGATCGGGCATCTGGTTGTAGAGACGCTTCACCCGGCTCGCCATCTTGTATGTCACCGTGCCCGCGACGATCATCAGGTCCGCCTGACGCGGGCTGGCGCGGAATGCCCCGGCCCCGAACCGATCCACATCGAAGCGAGCCGAGGCGAACGACATCATCTCGATCGCGCAGCAGGCCAGGCCGAACGTCATCGGCCAGATGCTGCTCTTACGCGCCCAGTTCAGAGCCCAGTCCACATTGGTGATGATCAGGCCTTCTTCAAAACGATTCTCGATCCAACTCATCTGGCGTACCTCGCGATCGTCACCGGGAAACGTCCGATTATAGACCGATTCGATCGAACGGGTTTCCTGGGCGGATCATCATTTGTGCCGCGCCGGTTGGCGGCGGAATCCGCGGCCCGGCGATTTGAGTTTTCGAAGCGTGGCGAGATTGACCTGGTCCCAGGTGCCGCCGTCGGGGTGATCGGTTTTCTCCGTTTCCAGGATCATCGGCACCCGCGCGAACGGAGCATGGTTCAGCCAGGTGGCGAACGCCTTGAGTGGGATATGGCCGTGCCCGATGTGGGCGTGGCGATCGACTCGGCTGCCGCGCGGCGTGAGCGAATCGTTGATGTGGATCACCTTGATGCGGTCGAATCCAAGCACCTTGTCCACCTCTTCCAGTGTTCGCTCAACGCCCGGACCGGATTCCAGATCATAACCGGCCGCCAGAAGATGGGCCGTATCCAGGCAAACACCCAGCCGTTCCGGCTGCCGGCATCCGCTGATGATCGATCGCAGCTCTTCGAGCGAACGGCCGAGGCTGCTGCCCTGGCCGGCGGTGTTCTCCAGGCAGAGCGTGGTCGGGTGCTCGGGATGGCACTGCTGGAAATAATCCAGCGCCTCGATGATTCGCTTGATCCCGGTCGCTTCACCCGTCCCGACATGCGAGCCGGGATGAAAGACCAGCCAGGGTATCTCCAGCGCCCGGCATCGCTCCCATTCAGCTTCGAACGCATCCAGGGATCGCTTCCATGCCGCATCATCCGGTGATGCGAGGTTGATCAGGTAGCTGTTGTGGCTGATCACATGCCGCATGTTCAGCCGCTGTCGGTGGTGGTGCCAGAGATCGATGTCCGCGCGGTCCAGCGGTTTGGGACTCCACGTCCGCTGATTGGCCGTGAAGACCTGCACGCACTCGATGCCCAGCGCCTCGGCGGCCAGCAACGCCTTATGCACGCCCCCGGCAATGGATAGATGACTGCCCAGCAACATACAAGCCCGCTCCTTTGGGATGGTGCCAACGAGCCGATTGTAGCCGCTTCGCCGGTCACTCCGGGATTTTTGGCCCAGCCATGACCGAGGGCTCAGCACACGATCGCCGCGTGCCGTGACCAGCCGGGGGTTCATGTCCGGTCCACCGAATGCGCCCATCGACCCTGAGCTCAGTGAATCGTCGCATCCACGCCGTAGGTGCCAGCATACGCGGCCAAGGCCTCGCCGCACGGGCCGCCGGCTCCCGCGGCTTCGAAGCTGATCTCCCGACCTGAAAAATCGAGGATCGGAAAGTATGCAGCGCTGACATGGGTGGAGCCCGCGGGCATGTAATGGGAGATGAACGATCTTCGCCAGCGGGTTTCGCTCCGATTGCGCCCTGAACCATGTATAACGCTGCCGTTGAAGAAGATCGTGTCGCCCGGTTCCAGATGCGTGGGTTCGGCCTTCATGCCCGGGGGCGGATCGACCAGATTGCTGCCGTTCTTCTTGGGTTTCTGCGTTACATCCGGGCAGATGACATCCAGCCGATGGCTTTCTGGCACCATGTACATGCCGCCGTTTTCCGGGTCGGCCTGATCGATCGCCGTCCACGCGGCGATGCACGTTCCCGGTCGTACCGCCAGATAGAAATTGTCCTGATGGAGTGCCTGGCCCGGCGACTGTGGCGGCTTGAAGTAGTACATGCTCTGGCAGGCGACCGGTTCCTGGCCCATGAGGTCGCGCAGACAGGCCCGGATCGCCGGATGCAGCATGGCTTTGCGGGACAGTTCATCAAAGCGATGGGGGTGCATCACCCGTGGGTATCGGGCAAGCGGATCATCGGTGTCCAGCGCCGGGGCCCAATGCCCATCCACGGGCTGACCTTCGCGGGCGAGTTGGTCGAAACGATCACGAATGTCCTCGACCAGGGCTTGGTCAAAGAGCTTCCTGACGATGATAAAGCCCCGATCGCGCCACTCGACCAGAAGTTCCGAGGAGATGGGGCTGGTAATTCGCCGGGATTCCGGGAGATTCGCGGATTGAGACACGCTACACCTCTTCTCAGTGGGATAGTCGAAGCATACCTCATCGATTCGGCCTCGGCCAATATTTGCGATCAACGTCGGTGCCATCGCCGGACAAGTATGAAAAGCGGCCGGGGGAAGGTATAGAACCGGCGCGGAAAAGAGTCATCCAAAAAAAATTTTTTGTTTTTGCCGGGAT
>JAFIFY010000112.1 GCA_020831765.1 Phycisphaeraceae bacterium
GCGTGATCTTCGATGTACTTGCGGCGTGGCTCGACGTTGTCGCCCATGAGGACGGAAAAGAGGTTTTCCGCGTCGCCGGCAAGGTCCCAGGTGACCTTGAGCAGGTTTCGTCGCGCCGGGTCCATGGTCGTATCCCAGAGCTGCTCGGCGTTCATCTCGCCCAGTCCCTTGAACCGCTTGATGTCCAGGTCATCCTTGGCTTGTGCCACCACCGCCTGAACGACATTGCCAAGGCCGGGTATCGGGACGACATGCGTCTGGCCCTTGCCGGAGCCGCCAAAGTGCATCTCAAAGCGCGTGGGCATCGCTTCGCCAGATACCGTTTCGCGATGCTCGTGGGCGTAGTCTTCGATGTCGAGCCCCTGTTCGGCCAACTCCGCGATGATCCGATCGATTTCGCGAACCTCATGCAGATCGCGCCGAACGACCTGCCGCGTGGGATCAACCTGTGAGTTGGCGCCGCCGTTGGATTGGGCATCGGTGTCGATATCCAGGTCGGGATCGACCTCTTGGAGCCCGTGGCGGCTTAGATACTCCGATTCCTCGGCCTCGGACCAGAACAACGCTTCCTGATTGCCGGCCAGCTTCAGCCGGATGCGAGGCAGACGCATGAGGCCTTCGGGGTCGGCCTTGCGCATCGCCAGCAGGCTTTGAAGCTGCAAGCCGCGCCGATGGAGAATGCGGGCCATCTCTTCGAGCCGTTCGAGGAGGTTGAACACGCGGGCAAGCGGTTCACCCTCGATGCGAAGCCGTTCGCGGCGATCATCGTCAAAAACCACAAGCGTTGCGTTCTGCAGGCCCATCACGCTGAGCACCTGCTGGAATCGCTTCTCATTGAGGACGTATTCGGAGTGCTTGCGGCGTGTGACCTGGTATAGCGGTGGCTGGGCGATGTAGATGCGGCCCTGCTGGACAAGTTCGGGCATCTGCCGGAAGAAGAAGGTCAGTAGCAGCGTCCGAATATGCGAGCCATCCACATCGGCATCGGTCATGATGATGATCTTGCCGTAGCGAAGCTTGGCGATGTCAAACTCGTCCCGGCCGATGCCGCAGCCCAGCGCCTGGATGATGGTTCGAATTTCCTCGAAGGCCAGCACCTTGTCCAGGCGCGCTTTTTCGACATTGAGAATCTTGCCGCGCAAGGGAAGGATGGCCTGGTGCTGGTAGTCGCGTCCACCCTTGGCGCTGCCGCCGGCCGAATCACCCTCGACGATGAACAGTTCCGAGTGCTCGACATCGCGGCTTGTGCAGTCGTAGAGTTTTCCGGGCAAACCTCCGCCTTCGAGGGCACCTTTTCGACGGGTCAGCTCGCGCGCCTTACGCGCGGCTTCGCGGGCCTGCGCGGCGAGAAGCCCCTTCTGGCAGATGCGCTTGGCATCGGTCGGGTTTTCCTCCAGCCATGATGCCAGCGCTTCACCGAAGCTGGTGTTGACAAAGCTCTCAACCTCGGCGTTACCCAGCTTGGTTTTGGTCTGGCCCTCGAACTGCGGCTCGGGAACCTTGACCGATATCACCGCCACCAGGCCCTCGCGAAGGTCATCACCGGTCGGGGCGGCGCTGTTCTTGATCAGGTTGTTATTGCGGGCGTAACTGTTCAACGATCGGGTCAGGGCCGTCTTGAATCCGGAAAGGTGAGCGCCGCCTTCGAGCGTGTGAATGTTGTTGGCGAAGCTCATGAGCGTCTCGACATAGCTGTCGGTGTAGATCATGGCCACTTCGAGCTCGAGCGTGCCGTCTTCGCTGGCGATCTTGAACATCGCCGGGGCTGCATTGATCGTGTTCTTGCCTTCGCAGAGGTGCTTGACGAAGTCGGCGATGCCGTTGTCGAAATGGAACGATTCGGATCGCCCGGAACGCTGGTCCTCGATGCGGATGGTCAGCCCCGGGTTCAGATAAGCCAGCTCGCGAAGTCGTGATGCCAGGGTCTCGAACTTGAATGACACATCAGGGAAAATACGGCCATCGGCCTTGAATGTCACCTTGGTTCCGCTCTTTTCACGGTCGCCCACGGGCTTGAGCGGTTCGGACACCAGGCCGCGCTCAAAGCTCATGGTGTACAGCTTGCCCCCGCGCGCCACCTCCACCGTCATCCATTCCGAAAGGGCGTTGACCACCGAAGCGCCCACGCCGTGCAGGCCGCCGGACACCTTGTAGGAATTGCGGTCGAACTTGCCACCGGCATGCAGCACAGTGAAGACGATCTCGACCGTCGGCTTGCCGTGATGAAGCGGATTGTCCGGGTGATTGTAGGGGCCGACGGGTATTCCCGAGCCATCATCGACGATCGAGATTGAATCATCTTCGTGGAGCTTGACACTGATGTTCTTGCAGCGCCCGGCCATGTGCTCATCGATGGAATTATCCACCACCTCGAACACCAGGTGGTGCAGGCCCCGGGGCGTCGTGTCGCCGATGTACATGCCAGGCCGCTTACGAACGGCCTCAAGCCCCTCCAGAACCTTGATCGCCGACTCATCGTAAACAAAATCAACAGTAGATGGCGTTTCTGACACGGGAAGTCGATCCTTGCAAAAGATTCACCCAACGGTCGCATCGGCCGCATTGATTCCGGCCACCGACAGCCGCCAGCAATCGAATGATGAATTGTAGCAGATATGGGCTCTGAACACCAACGGAGCCAGTCGCACAGACCATGATGCAAGTTCATTGGTCGCAGGCGTTTACAGCCACCCATCCCTGGCGATGATTCGTGCTGGGAATGCCCAGGCTCGGAAGCTGGGGCGCGGCGGCCTCGCTAAGGCGCATCGTCACCGCCACGCAAGGGCGCGGCGAATGTCCCGGGCATGGGCATGGATCGGTAGAAAGGCTCATTGGGCCATACATATTCGCGGCCCTGCCGGGCGGCCTCGATCTTGAGCGGAAGCTGTAACCTGAGCCACCGATCCCCCGGCCATTCATAACCCCATTCCCGGCTCAGACCCCACCAGGCACGACGGTAGTGGACAAGCGCCCGGTGCCAGTCGCCACGCCGCAGCGACAGATCGCCAAGCATATCCTGCAACATGGCGTGTCGCCCGAAAGCGATGGTTGTCGCCTTGTCGATCACATCCTGAGCTTGACGCTCATCGCCCTTGCGCCAGTAGGCCCTGGCCTGAAGCAGTCGACTGATGTTTCGATGTTCATCATGACCTTCGAGCGGCTGGAGCAGTTCCAGTGCCGGCTGGAGGTCATCCTGATAGAAGATCAGGTGCCGGGCAAGGAGCAGAGTCGCGATCGGGTTGGACGGCTCCTCATCCGCCAGGCGGCGGAAGACCGCACCGGCCTCATCGAACCGGCCCGCCGTCTCAAGCACCAAGCCGGGCATGGTCGCCAGCCAATGAGCATCATCCTCGCTGAACGGCTCCCGCGGTCCGCTGAGCCAGTCCAACGCCGCTTGCACACCCCGGCCGCGCGCCAGCGCGACGACCTTGGCATGAGTGAATCGGAGTTGCCAGGGTGCCTTCCCCGCTTGCGATTCGATCGAACTCAGCAATCGCAGAGCCTCTTCATTCCGGTCGGCATGGAGCATCAGGTGAGCCCGCTCCAATGTCCGACGTGGCCCCGGTACGGTCGAATCCAGCATGCGGCCCTCAAGCTCCAAGGCTTCAGCTTCCTCGCCCAATGCACGCAACGTTCGGATCGCCAATCGGCGCAACCTTGAATCGTATGGATCGAACTCGAGCGCATCTTCAAGCACTTGCCGCATCTCATCCCGGCGATCCAGCGTAAAGAGAACCATCAGCAGAGTCTCCCGGATGAACGAACTCTCCGGTTCATCGGCCAGGATCAGTCGAAGCGAGCGGCGGGCGCGCTCCATCTGTGCGGGCCGGATCTCACCGTAGTAGACCCTCAGAAAGCGGGTGCGAGGATCATCGGCCGCGTCGATGAACATGCGATCGACCGCCTGACGGATAAGTTGGGGCGCCTCTTCCGAAGATTGATCCCGAGACAGGATGTTGCTCAGATGGAGATGCACTTCATATTTGGAAGGGTATTGCTCGCGCAACGTGATCAACGCTTCGACGGCTTCGACTTGATGAGACTCGATGGTGGCCAGTTGATTGGCGGCGTGGATTGCTCGCATGGGATGACCATCCATGGCGATCATCCGCCGAAGCAATATCACACGCTCTTCCTCGCGATTCATCTCCTTCATCGCCTGTGACAGCGTGATCAGGTCGTCCTCATCCGGCCCATCGGACTGGTCCGGTTCGATCTGCTCAAACCACGGTTTGAGCAAGCGCTCCACGGATTGGAAATCGCCAAGCGCCGAAGCACTGTGCGCGGCCAGTGAACGCGCGCCAGTCAGCTCGGGCACTTCCCGCAAGGCCGCTTCGAGCAGCGGCTGGGCCATGCGATACTCCCGATCGAAGTAGTACGCAGCGCCCTTGATCGCCTGATGAATCGCCTGCCGCCGCGCTGCCCGGGGCAGACGATGGTGAGCGGCGACGATCGGGCCCGAACCCCAGCAGATGCCGGCAAGGTCGTGAACATAATCAGCCAGCCGATCCGGCCTCGCCTCGAGCCACCGCCCCATGCGCTCCAGGGCGTAAGGCAACCGGTCATCCCGACGGTGGCCCGTTTCAGGCCGTCGATCGGCGACGATGATTCGCAACCAGAGCCGGAAAAGTTCTCGATCGTCCGGCGCTGCGTCCAGTGTCCGCTCCAGCAGACCGACGGCATCGGCCTGGGGCAGCCAGGCGCTCATCGATTCGAGCATCTCCCGGGGTTCACCGAGACTTCGATAGGTCTCGATCAAACGCGAGCTCACGCCGGTGGCGATTGATGCGCGGCCACCGAGCCAGTCAAGCGCGCTCAGCGATTCGGCCGAGCCCCCTGACCATACCACCAGGTCCAGGGCCACGTTCCATGCCGCCTTCTCCCGGCCAAGCAGGAGTAGCGCATAGATCCGCCGCGCATCCAGGCCATAGCGGTCGAGCGAAACGGCGGCATTACCGATCCGAGCAGCGGTCGAATCCGCATGGTGTGCTCCAGCCCGCTGAAAGCTCAGCAGCGCCGATGCCGGCCGGCCAAGGCGCAGTTCCAGGTCGCCGACGCTCTGCCAGAGTTGCGGATGTCGCCGCGCGACCAGGGCATAATCCTGCAGATGGCGCGTCCCGTGCGTGGCATCGATGGCGATGGTCAGGCTGCTGCGGTACATGGACACGGCCAGATTCAGATACCCCTCGCGCTCCAGGCCCATGGCCAGAAAGTAAGCGGCCAGTGACTGGACAATCGGCAAGTCCTTGGTCTGGGCGACTCGATAAGCCAATCGCAGGATGGCCAGGGAATCAGTCCAGCGACGTTGCTGGAGTTCATGGCGACCGATCACGTAGAGAATCGTGGGTTGAAACAGATCGGCCTCCAGCGAACGGCGGCCAAGGTTCCAGGCCAAGGTCGAAGCGGGTGAGCCTGCCCCCTCCAACTCCGCGGCAAGCGCGAGGATCGCCGCATCATCCGGCGCCAGTGAGAGCGCGTGGCGAATCGCCTCGAGCGCGCGTTCCCGCTCATCGCGATGCAGAGCGATGCGGGCGCGGGCATACCACCGAATCGCGTCAGGCTCCGGCTCCTCAGCCCGGGGTTGCGCGGCCATGGCTTCGGTGATCGATCCACGGTCCAGGAGTTGCCGGACGGATTCGGGCCAGGATGCCGGGATGGGTACCCGCCGCGCGAACTCGGACCAATCCGCCTGGGCTAATGAATCCCGCTCGGTGTCGATCAATGCGACCAGTTCAGCGGGAATGCCCGGCGGTGGATCAAGGTCCAGGCGATCGTTGGAACCGGCCGGCGGATCAGCGATCCAACCGTCTTCGATGCCCTTGATCACCTTGTCCAGCGTGTGCGCTTCTGAATCGGGCACCGCGCCGGGGCCGGTGCGACAGCCGCCGACAAGCGACACCATCGCGATGGTGGCCACCGTCAGCCAGCGCAACACGCATTGGGCCGCTCCCCTGCCCGACCGGCGGTTGCTCATGGTCCAACTCCAATCGCTACTCGGCTAAATAACTTTGTTGAGCGGATAGCTGATGATCCCGGTTGCCCCGGCACGGGCCAGTTGCGGCACCAGCCTGCGCTCGATGGTCTCCTCGACGATCACCTCGATGGCCACCCAGCTCGAATCGGCCAGTTCGCTGATGGTCGGCGATTTTTCAGCCGGCAGCAGGCCGACAACCTCTTCAAGCTGCTCGCGTGGCACGTTCATCTTCAACCCGACTTTCTGGCGGGCCGCGATCGCGCCGCGGAGCAGCAGGGCAAGGTCTTCGATCCGGGCGCGCAGGTTGTCGTGCTTCCAGGCATTCCGGTTGGCGATCAGCCGCGTGGTGCTGGTCAGCACGGTATCAATGATCCGAAGCTTATTGGCGCGGAGCGATGAGCCTGTCTCGGTGATGTCCACGATGGCATCCAAGAGGCGTGCCTTGACTTCCGTCGCGCCCCAGGAGAACTCGACCTTGCGAACCTCGATTCCACGTTCACTGAAGAAGCGGCGCGTCGTGTTGATCAACTCGGTGGCGATGATGCCCCCGGCAAGGTCCTCGACTTTCTGGACCGACGATTCCTCCGGCACGGCCAGCACCCAGCGGGCCGGCCTGCTGGTGGCGCGGCTGTAGGTCAGCTCGCAAACCTCGTGTACATCCGATTCGTTCTCGACCACCCAGTCATAACCCGTGATGCCAATGTCCACCACACCATCCTCGACATACCGGCTCATCTCCTGGGCACGGAACATGATGCACTGGAAATCCGGATCATCGATTGTCGGGAAGTACGATCGCTCGCTGATGCGCAGGTCATAGCCAGCCTTCTGGAACAGGTCCACGGTCGAATCCTGAAGACTGCCCTTGGGAATACCGATCCTCAGCGGCAGCGAGCCGTTGTCACGATTCATCATCATCGTCGAACCATCCTCCTGCCAGGAAGCGATCGGGTCGGCGAGTCCGCCACCGCTGATCGTCCATGAAAAAAAACTTCACTCGCCCGCGGCGGCGGCCTTGGGTGCCTTGCGCCCGGAAGCGACCTCAACAACGCCAAAATCGTCGGCCCATTTGCGGAACACGCGATGCGCTTCCATGCTCTGTTCGGCCCGCAGGTGACGCTCGAGGTAACCCAGGCCGTCGCTGAGCCCGCAATCCTCGGGCAGGTAATCCTCGGCCTTGAGCAGCTCCAGCAGCATTTCATCGATCGGGACGGCATGCGCCCCGTAGCCGACCAGCATCACCTTGGTGTACACGTAAGGCGTGATGCCGGGCAGAAGCTCGAGGAACGAACGAAGCTGCTTCTTACTCTTGGCCGCCAGTGGCTCCAGCGAGGTGGCGTGCAGGGCGCGAAAGATGCCGTTGAGCGTGTCATGCATCCGGCTGATCCGCTCAAAGGCGCGCGGATAATTGGATGGCAGCCGCTCGAGCAGTTCGTGGGGATGGGTGATCCTCAGTTCATTGAAATCGACCATGTCCTCCATCAGCCGGCCATAGGCATCATCGGCCATGGTCGAGGTCGCGTTCCATTCCATGAACGCCAGGATGATCAGCCCGATCGGGTCCATACCGTCGGGCAGTTCATAATCACCCGCCTGGGACTTGAGCTTCTTGATCAGGCCGGGAAACTTGCGGGCATAGGTTGCGGGAATCTTCACGTCTGATCCTCCTTGGGGATCGATGTACCTTCACCGTCGGGCGGATCGGCATCGGTCGGGTTTTCCGGTTTGCGCTTCTTGTCTTCCTCCAGCGCCTGACTGATCGCGCTGAGCACCTCGGTCTGTTTGCGGACCACCTGGTCGAGCTTGAATCGAAGTCGGGGCACGCGGCGCGAGGCGAAGCGATGGGCGATCAGTGAGCCGAGGTGGCCCGCGGCGTGGTTCAGGCCGTGGATGTTGCGCGATTCGGCCTCGCGCGGCAATACGGTCACGAACACCGTCGCCTCGCGAAGATCAGCGCTGACCTGGACCCGCGTGATGCTGATCATGCCATCCACGCGCGGATCAGCGAGCCGGCCGGTGATCGCTTCGCCCAGCGCCCGCTTGACCACCGATTCAACCTGTTCAAGTCGATGACTCATGATTCATGCTCACTCACGTCGACCCCGGCGGCTGGAACAACGCTCCAAAGGCCAAAGCCGGCGTCCAAACCGCCCGCTCGCCGGCCCGCCTTCAACGGGGCGTGAGCATTTCCAATCGGTGATCGCTGATGTAACAATCCGGGTGGGAGCCGATTTTCTCCAGTATACGGCTGATGACACTCTGGGCGTAAGGCACTTCCATGCTGACCAGCGCGATGCCAAGCATCGCCACCGTGGCCGAATCCCTCGGGCCGATCTCGGCCGCCGAAACCTGGTGCTCCCGGTGCAGCCGGTCCTTGAGGCTGTTGACGACCCGGCGCTTATCCTTGAGTGATGTCGCCCAGTCAATGGCCAGTTCGACTTGCAGGATGGCGACGATCATGGCGGGAAGCCCTGGGCCGGCGCGGCGGGGCGTGGGCATGGGCGGGTCCAAAACCGGGTCGCAGGGCTATTCCAGCTTGCGCTTGACCTCGATGATGCGGTAGAACGTAATCGTGTCGCCCGGCTTGACATCATCAAATCCGGCGATGTGGATGCCGCACTCCGTGCCCGCACGAACCTCGCGGGCATCATCCTTGACGCGCTTGAGCGAATCGACCTCGCGACGATCGGTCACCACGATGCCATCCCGCTCGACACGAACCTTGCAGCCGCGCTGCGCCACGCCGTCGATGACCAGGCAGCCGGCGACGTTGCCGACCTTCGAAACCCGGAACGTCTGGCGAACTTCGGCCTGGCCGAGAATCTCTTCCTTGATCTCCGGTGCCAGCATGCCTTCAAGCGAAGCCTTCACATCATTGATCAGATCGTAAATCACCCGGTAGAGCCGGATATCGACCTGGTGCGCTTCGGCGATGTCCCGCACCGGCCCCGATGCGACCACGTGGAAGCCCAGGATCACCGCGTCCGAAGCATCGGACAGGAGAATATCGCTCTCGGAAACCGGGCCGACCGCCGAGTGCAGCACGCGAACCGCCACTTCCTTGTTACCCAGTTCTTCCAGGCTCTTGCGGAGCACGTCGATCGAGCCCTGCACATCGGCTTTGAGCACCACGCGCAAATCCTTGGTCTGGCCGGTGGCCAGTTGTTCGGCGAAATTGGCCAACGTCACCTTGGTCTTGCTGGCCAGTTGCTGGTTCCGCTCGATTTCGCGGAAATGCAGCGCCACCTCTTCAGCGCGCTGAAGCGTTTCGGTGACGAAGAACTTGTTGCCCGCGTCGGGGACCATGTCGATGCCCGAAAGCTCCAGCGGTGTGGAGGGACCGGCCTCACGGATGGATCGGTCGCGATCATCGGTCATGTCACGCACGCGGCCGAAGGCGCGCCCGATGACGATGAAATCGCCAACCTTGATGTGGCCCTGCTGAACCAGAACCCGCGCCACCGGACCACGTCCCTCCTGCATTTCAGTCTCGATCACCGTGCCGCGCGCCGGCCCGCCGTAGTCGGCCTTCAGTTCCAGCATCTGCGATTGAAGGTCAAGAATCTCCAGAAGCTCGGTCACGCCCTGGCCGCTGATGGCACTGGTCGGGACCACTTCCGTATCGCCGCCCCACGGAACCGGATTAAGCCCGTGGGCGGCCAACTGGCCGTATATCTGCTGATACTTGTTGTCATCCACCTCCGGCCGATCGACCTTGTTCAACGCCACGACGATGGGCACCCCCGCGGCCTTGGCATGGTTGATCGATTCGATCGTCTGCGGCATCACACCGTCATCGGCGGCCACGACCAGGACGACCACGTCGGTCAGACTCGCGCCGCGTGAGCGCATGCTGGTGAACGCTTCGTGGCCGGGTGTATCCAGGAAGACCACCGTCCGATCCTCGCCGGACTCGGTCTGGAAATTCACGCGGTAAGCGCCCACATGCTGGGTGATGCCCCCGTCCTCGTGCGCCGCGACATCGGCCTTGCGAATGCGGTCCAACAGGCTGGTCTTGCCGTGATCGACATGTCCCAGAACCGTGACCACCGGCGGGCGCGGCTGGACATCGATCTCCTGACGCTTTTCAAAGTCCTGCTCGATCCGGTCGGCCGCGTTGGCCTGCTCGCGGACTTCCAGTTCGATGTTGTATTCCAGGCAGACCTCCATGGCCGTCTCGGCGTCGATCGCCGAATTGATCGTCGCCATCGTGCCCCGCTTGAACAGGAACTTGAGCACATCGCCGGCCTTGATGCCGGTGCGGGCGGAGAGTTCCTTGATGAAGATCGGCTCTTCGATGGTGACCTTACCGCCGGTGACCAGGGCGGACTGCGCGATGTTGCCCGGCTCGCGTTTGCGCAGGCTGTGGCGGTTGCGCTTGATGAAGCCGGCGGAGCTGCTCAGCCGGGCATCGAGTTCGGCGACATCGGCGTCGGTGAGCTTGGCCGGCCCGCTGGGCAGGGATTCGCCGTAGCGGCCGCGCCGGGTGGTCATGGAGCGCCGCTTGTTGGCGTTGCGTCTGGCGTCCGAGTCGCCCTCGGAGGGCCGATCGGATCGGCCGCGCCCACGGAGCCTCGATCCACCGCCGGCGACATCCGGCCCGCCGGAACCAGCCCCGGCACCCGCGGCAACACCCGGCGACGGCCTGGGGCGAGGCCGAGGCGGTGCGATCGGGTCCGGCTTCTCAAGGCGTACCAGATTCGGTCCGCGAAGCGTTACACTGGTCGGTTTGCTCAATCGCTCACCGGCCGGTGCCACCGTGTCGGGCCGCTGCGGAACATTGGGCACACCCACGGGCCTGACCGGCTCCTTCTTGCGAGCCGCCACTCGACCCTCCTTGCCATCGCCCGCGTCCGTGGGTGGCGCGGCCGAAGGCGCGGCGGGCGGCGCATCTTGCTCCGTTGGGGTTTCAGCGATCGAGGGCTGGGGTGTGCCAGGAGCGGGCGAGGGCTCCGTTTTGGCCGGGACATCCGGCTGGGCATCTTCCTTCGCCTCCGTCTCGGTCGTGGGCCTGGCTCTGGCCGCGCGCCTGGCTTTCCTGGGCGAGGCATCATCATCCGGCGAAGCGGCCGCATCGTCTGTCTCGGTGGGCACCTCGGACTCGGGCCGATCGAGCGTGGCCGTCGAAGCGCTGCTTTCGTCGTCCTTCTTGGCGGCCGCGCGCCGTCGCGATGTCGCGCGGGGCTTCTTGATCTCAACATCCGTGGCCGATTCGATCGAAGTGGCGGCCTCGTCCGGGACATGGGCGAACCATTCCTTGATGCTCAAATAGAGGCCCATCTTCACCGTCGACGAATGCCGCGTGATGTTGGCGATACCTTCGGCCTTGCATTTCTCAATGATGGCCTTGGACTCGACACCAAGCTCTTTGGCGACGTCAGAAACTTTCAACGATTTGGCCAAGTCAAACTCCTTAGCGTCCCCGGATCGGCCGGAGAACCAACCAGTGCCGATCTCCAGCCGTGGGCCGGCGGCAACCAACCGCCTGGAAAAGCCCATCACCGGTCACAAGGCATCACACCCCACAACCGATCTCACCCCACGCCCCCGGAACCCACCCCGGAATCACCCCCGGAACCATCCCCGGAACCATCCCCGGACCACCTCCCCGGCAACCAGTCCTCCGCTTGCGCCGGCCCGGGCCAACGCGCCTGACCGTGGCCGATCAGCCTGATCCGGTCACCGATGAACCCTCGGCCGGCGCTCGATGCGCCTTTCCATCGTCATCCGCCTCGGCGATGGGCTCCTCCGTTGCCGCATCGGCCTGACCCTCACCCGCCGCCTCCCCGGCAAATTCTCCCTCAGCGGCCCGCTTTTGGGCACCTTCCGGGGCTTCCGGGGACTCCCGGGCTTCCGGGGATTCCGGAGAGGCTGCTTCCGCGCCTTCCGAGGCTTGCGCAGTGGCCGGCTCCGGCGTGCCGTCTTCCGGGGCACCGGCTTCCGGGGGTGCCGGAGCATCGACACCGAGAATGGCCGCGGCGCGGGCATCATCTTCATTTGCCGCAGCGCCTTGGGCGGCTGCTTTGGCCGCGGCCTCCTTCTCACGCTGCTGCTCTTCGGCCAGCAGTCGGGATCGCTCGGCCGCGGCGGTCACGATCTTCTGGGCCAGCGCATCATCGCAGCCAAGCGTTTCGGCCAGGTATTCAACGCCCACATCCTCGACATCCAGGACGCTGATGACGCCCAGCGCCGCCAGGCGATCGATCATGTCCTCGGTCACACCCTCGACGCCGCGCAGCGTCTGATCCATCACATCCAGGCTCTTGGTGAACTCAGCGGGTGTGACGATGTCGATATCCCAGTTGGTCAGCCTCGCCGCCAGGCGGACATTCTGGCCCAGGCGGCCGATGGCCAGCGAAAGTTGATCTTCATTAACCACCACCGTTGCCTTGCCCAGCTCGAAGCAGAGCGAAATCTCAACCACATCGGCCGGCTTGAGCGCGTTCTGGATCAGAATCTGGCTCGATTCGTTCCAGCGGACGATGTCGATCTTCTCGCCGGCCAGTTCATCCACAATGTTCTTGATCCGGCTGCCCCGTACCCCGACGCACGCACCGACCGCATCAACCTTCGAATCGATTGAAGACACGGCGATTTTGGTCCGGTGCCCCGGCTCACGGGCCATCGCTTTGATCTCGATCACCCGCTCCATGACCTCGGGCACTTCAACCTCGAACAGGCGGCGGATGAAGTTCGGATGCGCCCGCGAGAGCACGATCTTCACCTGGTTGCTGGTCTCGCGTACCTCCAGAATCAGGCAGCGCACCCGCTCGCCGGGCTGGTGCTGCTCACCGGGAATCTGCTCACTTCGCGGCATGAAGCCTTCAGCGCGGCCGATCTGCACCACCAGCGCGCCGCCTTCGTATCGCTGCGCCACACCCGTGACCAGTTCACCTTCACGCTGCGAGTATTCCTCATAGAGGCTGGCCCGCTCATCCTCGCGGAACCGCTGGATCATCACCTGCTTGGCCGTCTGGGCCGGAATCCGCCCCAGCGATTCGATCGAAATCGCCTCACCTTCGCGGTACAGGGTGATGCTGCCCGTAAGGCGGTCCAGTTCACAGACGAATTCCTCGGTGTCCACGGCGTTGAAATGCTTACGCGCCGCCGAAACCATCGCCTGCTCGATATCCGTCAGCAGCGTTTCCTTTTCGACGTTGCGTTCGCGGCTGATCGCCTCGACAACCTGGAGAAGTTCTTTACCTTTCATCGTGCAGTCGTTCCTTGCCGGCCCGCCGGGGTCCGGCTGAGCTGGGTTCCTTAGGATCACCGAAGCATCGTCAGGCCGGGTCTCGATCACGAGCCCACGGCCCGGCGGCATACACCCCGCCAGGCCCGACGATCGGCAACGCCGCCGCCGGGAAACAAAACAGACCACGATGAAGCACACCGTGGCCTGGGAATCCCGCCGGGGATTCATCCGAACCGGGCCCAATCGGGGGCCTTGGTCGGAGAATCGGCAACAACTTGGCCGGGCAGTTTCGCCCTGCTTCAGCGGCACCTCCTTGAAGCGCTGCGAAGCCGGGCTGTGCCCGGTGAGGGCGCAGTTCGAACTGTTGAGCGGTTAGTCACCATCAGATCACTAATCCGCTCGCCAGTCGTAAGCTTAGTTGACCGCGAAAGTTCCGCATGTCAATTGCCCATTCCAAGAGTGGATCGACACCGAGCCGATCCGGTTCCCAGTGCTATCAGTGTAGACCCGCCAACCCAACTGTCAAACCCGCCGGTCCGAAGATACCGCCCCAGCGCCCCAGCCCCCGAATCCACCCGAACCCGACCTCCGGCCACATCCCGGCTCCGTCGGCCGGCCGGGTGTCAGGGCGGGGTCGAACCGGTGTGGTCAAGGTGAAGTTCCAGAAGCGGTTGAGCTACGGAACACGCGAAACTCGCGAAAAACAATCCAAGGCGGGAACATCTGACGGCCTGATCATCAGCCGATCTGCGCAGTGGAACGGGAAGCTCGCGTCGCCAGCCGGACCGAAATACGGGAATCTGCTGATCCTTGGGGGGTTGGCTGGCCCAGGATGGTGGGGTAGACTTCCAGCAGGTCGGGTCGCCAGCAACTTGGGGCACTTCATGCGCGAGCGCGGCCATTGCTTGCGGGGATTGAACTTTGGTAACCGGCTGGAAATTTCCTGGTCAGACTGTTGAGAGCGCTGTCACGCAGCGGTCGGGCAGTTCTCGCTGTCTAACCTGCGGACTTTCGGTACTTTTGACCCGATGGCGTCCGGGATCAGCATCCGGCTTGACGGTTTCTGGTCGAAAGCGACTTGCGTCATCGGGCCGGTTGCTTATCGCGATTGATTCAATTGATATGGAGAGATTCGATCTGGAGTAGCCATGAATCCCAGCATTTCCAAGAAAACTTACTGCTTCGCCGTTTCGTGGGTGGTCTTGGTGTTGACAATTCTTTCTCCTGGGTGCGGCAAGAGCGAGACGCCACCATACTCATCAGCGGCGGACCTGGTCGAGATTGAGTTGGAATTGGCTGACTTGACGGCCGGCTGGGTGGGTCGGCATGTGCCGTACGCTGTGGGTGAGGAGCTCCGACGGGCGGAGACCGCAAATCGACTGGGCCGGGAATGGAAGCAGGAACAGCAGTGGAAGGCAGCGGGCCTGGCATTTGAGCGTGCGCGTGATGCATATCAGGAAGCCGAGGTGCTTTACAGAGAATCCATAGCTGCCAGAGTACAGTCGATGTCTGAGGAACCGCTTCAGGGTGCACGTGGCCGTATGCCGCATTGACCACGCGTACACGAACGTTCATCCATCAACTTTGACTTTTCCGGCAGCGCCCGCCACCCGCGCCATTGAACCACATACCCGCGTTTGAACTGCAAAACACGCGAAAGGGGGGAGAAGGGCTTCCGAGGGCAAAGACCCAGTGGCGTCGTGCCGGGTATGGTGGACTGTGCGGCTTCAATCAACCGTGGTCGGCGACGAGGACGCGGGGTAGGCCTTCGTGGTCTTTCAGCACTTGCGGGTCTTTCAGGCCCGCATCCTCGGCGAGGCTGAGGACGGCTGTCTCGTGTACCGCCGCGACTTCCACGGCCAGGACGCCAGGGGTTTTAATGGCCTCGGGGGCGCAGTTGATCACTTTGCGGACGAGGTCCAAGCCGTCAGCTCCGCCTCGCAGGGCCAGGTGGGGCTCGTATTTGCGGACCATGTCATCGACTTGCTCCCACTCTGAATCGGGGATGTAGGGCGGGTTGCTGACCAGGTAGCGGTATCGCTCGCCGGCCAGGGGGGCCAGCAGATTACCTTGGCGGAAGTCGATGCGGTCGGCGACGCCGTGTCGCTTGGCGTTGGCGGTGGCGATTTCGAGGGCCTCGGGGCTGATGTCGGTGGCGGTGATGCGGCAGTCGGGGATGTTGCGGGCCAGGGCGATGGCGATGATTCCGCTGCCGGTGCCGATATCGGCGATGGTGGGCGCGTGGAAGCCGGGAGTGCGACGGGCGTGCTGGATGATGTGCTCGACGAGGGTTTCGGTGCTGGGGCGGGGGATGAGCACGCTGGGCGAGACTTTGAACATCATGGAGAAGAAAGGCGATTGCCCGACCAGATAATCGACCGGTTCGCGCGCTGCCGCGCGTTCGACCAACTCACGAAACGCCGCGCGCTCGAGTTCGCTGGCCGGCCGGTCGGCATCCATATAAAGCCGCAGGCGCTCGACGCCAAGCACATGGGCCAGAAGCATCTCGGCACTGAGCCGGGCGTGGTCAAGCTCGCGGCGCTGGAAGTATTCGGTCGTCCAGCGAAGCAGCTTGCGCGTGGTCCAGGTTTCAGTTTTTTGAGGTTTGGCGGCCATGAGGTACTTCAGGGCGTCGCTGGCGAACCGGGGCCTGGCTTGGGGTCCCGCTCACCCGGGATGATGACCCGACGCACAACGAACCTTCAACCGGTCGCCCGGCATGCCCGGATGGGTTTTCCCGGTCGATGAGAGGATCCGGGTTCGAAGCCCAACGCCCGTAAGTCTAAACCCCAGCGCGTTGCTTGGGCAAGGCTGGGCGTCGTTGGTCGACGTGGCGGCCCAAGCCGCAGGGGAACCGTCCGCGGGGGAAAATTCGTGCAGGCCGCGAATAAAAAGAGCAGATAACCGTCTTCACGATACTCTGATTGCGGGTATATCGGTTCAATCATTCTTCTGCGCGGCAGCGCCGGACAATCCAACCCTTTCGGAGGACTTGTCATGGATAAATGGACCCGCCCTGAACCATCGCTTCCTGTTGTGCTCTCTTACGTGACATTGGCCGGAATCACGCTGTGGGTATCTGAATCGTATTGCCGCAAACGGGGCAGCGCGCCCGCCGTCCAGCGTGGCGAGCATTGATGCGCATCGATCTGCCACAGCTACATGTGAACCGGATGGCGCGCGCCGGCGCGAGGGTGGCCGACGTGGTCGCGGTCGATCTGGGTGCGTCCGGTGCGGACAACGATCGGGCGCTTGTTTCAGGGCGAGGTTCTGTTGTGTCGCCGCGCGCCGGCATCGATGCCCGCTGCGTCCGACCCCAACCGATCCAGTCCAGCAACGACTCTTCAGTTGGCCGCATCTCAACCATGCGCTTCTGAAGCAGGAGGATCGCAAGCAATGCGCCTCCAATCAACCCGCCGATATGAGCATGATAGGCGATTCCATCGCCGCCACTGACAACCCCCCAGATGTCAAAAGCGAACCAGAGCAGGATCATCCAGATGCTTGAACACCTGAACGTGTCGAATACCACGATGAAGAAACGATAGCAGGAGATATTGTTGCGCGGATACCAGATCAGGAACATGCCCACGATGCCGTTGATCGCTCCGCTGGCGCCGATGGCGGGTGAACCATCAAAGATGTTGTGAACCGCCGCGCTGACAAAGGCCAGCAGGGCGTAGACCGCCAGGTAAGGGACATTGCCCAGCTTGGCGCACACGGCATTGCCGAACAGCCACAGAAACAACATGTTGCCCAGCAGGTGGACCAAGTCGGCATGCAGCAGAACCGCTCCGAACATCCCCGTCGGAGCCCAACCATCCAGCACCAGCGGATCCCCCCTCTGAATTCCCCCGGACATCACCGTGACGACATAGTAGAACAGGGTGACGCCGATGATGGCGAAATTGGCCACCGGCAGGCGTCGCTTCGGCACATCCACGTGATACGGAATAAACAACGTTCAACTCCGTGGACCGGCGAATCTGAGCTGAATGAATAGGATACTCAAATGTGGACGTGCCGGCTTACTGGGGTCGGGAAAGTGCGGCCCACGCCATAGGTGAGGATGCGTAGGGGGCTCACCCGCTCCCTCCACACACATGCATCAGACTGAATCCAACAGATCCTTTACGGCCATCGTCCGATGGGGCCAGTGAATCCGGCCCGCTTCGTCCGGGGACCGTCGCCGTGCCGGATGTCGAAGTCTTGGCAAGTGATCATGGGCAATTCATGCGGGACATGCCGTCGCGCGGCGAATTACTTGATGTTTCCGGGCGAGGCATGCGGCCGCGCCCCCGGCCCCGGCCGCGCCCTCGGCCACGACGTCGTCTACGGGCGGCCGTTCGCATCGGGTTCAGCGGCCTGTCCATCGTGCAGGAAGCGGATGGTCCGGAGCATTGGCTCGCGCGAGTCTGTCGCGTTTACGTTGGCGGCACGTTGAGCTGTGCCACGTTCATGGACCCGTTCGCTGGAGACCAGGATGTGTCGGGCATCGAGCAGCGTCAGCCCACCAAGCTGATGGCCATCCACCTCATGGCGCCAGTGCGGCTCGCCGGAGGAAGCGTCCAGTGCGACCAGGCCTCGTCCATCCGACACCAGCACATACCCGCGCGACACCACGGCGGGCATGATGGCCAGGACTTCGCGATTGTCCACCTGTGTCGAACGCCGCACCTCGCCATCCATCACGACCAGGTGCATCAGGATTTCCTGGCCCTTGCTCATGTCGTCGTCGCGGAATAGCCGCGCCCAGGCGACCCGCCCGCTCTTGCGTTCGATCGCAGCCACACCCATGGGCGTGGCGACGAGCACCCTGTCTTTGTCGAGCACGCTGATGCCGCCCACCAGCGTCACATCCTGCCGCGGTGCTTCAGCGTTGGCGTTCTGTTGCTGTGCCATCAGGCGCAGGTGCGCCCGGGCGGCATGGCCCACCAGGCGGGGATCGGCGAACGGCCCGGGCAGCCGGGCGCGCCAGCGCGACTCGCCGGTTGTCACGTCCACGGCCTCCACGGTTCCCTCGCTGCGCGACACGTAGAGCGATCCATCGGCCAGCAGCGGCCGAAGATGCAGGCCCGTCATCTCGATCGACCACCGCGCCCGGCCGTCGTGCGCGTTCAGCACAGAAACGCGGTCACTGCCCACGATCGCCACCGCATCGCCATCGCTGACGATGGCCATAGCGCCCTGATCGCGTTTTCGTGGCATCTCCTCCTCGGCCAGCGAAGCTTGCCAGAGTGTCTGACCATTGGACGAATCAAGAGCCAACACCATCCTGGACCCGCACAGAACCAGGATGCGATGATCATCAGCCGTCATCGCAAGTGCCGGGCCTGGAAGATCGGTTCGTGTCCAAAGGCGCTGGCCATCCTGAGGGTTCAGCAGGGCCAGGTTTCGATTGGTGCCGACGATCAGCCTCGCATCCCGCTCACCGGGCGTCGCCGCGAGCAGAAGGAGATATCCGTCGGTGGGATGGCTCCGCCTCCAGACCACTTTGGCTGTATCCGTATCCACGGCAATCACCTCACGGCCGGCCGTCGCGGTTACAACCCGGTCACCCATGAGTATGGGCGGGGTCTGTGCCATGCCGGGAAGTTGAACCGTCCATGCCTCCTCAGCGCGGGTCATATCGCGGCGGAGATGGGCCAGTGCCCGCTGAGCACGCCGACGGACCTCCGGATCCCTGGAACGGGCGGCCTCCTCCAGCCAAGGCACGGCCCTCGGGCCGGCGGCGCGAAGCTGCTGCTCGGCATACTCGCGGACATGGAAATCGCTGTCACTCAACTGCGTCACCAGCCGCTGAAGGTCGGCATCGGCCAGCGGTGAACTCCACGCGATGCTGAATGCCAGCAGCACGAAGGCGATGCCCGCGGCCGGCATCAACCGGGTGGCCCGGGGCGATGTGAAATAAGGGTCGGATCGCATCGTTGCAGCTCCTGCTTGCCCCATCCTAAAGACGGTGCCCGCGAATCTCGCCGGTCACCGAACGGGCTGGACGCAGACCTGATCATGGTTCTCGTGAACCTCGGCTGAGGACTGCCCGCGTTCGCGCTGGTGGAATCCGGCGGATGGCGGACGAATCGCATCTGCGCGGCTAACATCGTGATCCACGCTCGGAATATGGAGCATCAGACATGCCAAAGGCCCGGAATGTGCTCGGTACGGAACTTCAGCCTTGTTCGCACGACCCCCTGACGGGTTTTTATCGCAATGGATGTTGCGACACGGGCGCCGGTGATGATGGTGTGCATGTGGTTTGTGCCCGGATGACCGATGAGTTTCTCTCGTTTTCACGGTCGCGGGGGAATGATCTGAGTACGCCCCGGCCGGAATATGGCTTTGGCGGGCTGAAAGCCGGCGACCAGTGGTGCCTCTGTGCCCAGCGATGGCGGGAGGCTTTTGAAGCCGGTGTCGCGCCGCAAGTGGTGCTCGAGGCCACGCATCTGGCGGCGCTGGAGTTCATTGATCTGGAACATCTCAAGGCTCATGCGGTGGGCGCTGGAGCGGAGTAAGCCCCGCCAGACGCGTGGAGCGGCCGAACGTAAATCCGCGCGGCCGAGCGTGACCGGCCCGGGCCGGCGGCGATCTGGCATCGCGGCGGGTTTTGGCCGTGCCGGGATATGCCGGGGCCGAGTGCGCAAAACGGTATGATGTTTCGCTCCCGCCTCGGCCTGGTGGCGAAATGGCAGACGCAGGGGACTTAAAATCCCCTTCACCGCAAGGTGAGTGCGGGTTCGAGTCCCGCCCAGGCCAATTCAAAAGGGGAGGTGCCCTTTTGGCCCCGGTTGGCGCGGGTTTTGTTCCCTGGTCTTTTTCTGGAACCGCTCGATGACCGAATCGGCCGCCAAGCCACGATCGTACCGCGACTCGCTCCAACTCCCGGGCACGCGCTTTTCCATGAAGGCCAATCTCGTGCAGAACGAGCCGGCCTCGCTCAAGAAGTGGGAAGAAGATTCGCTTTATCAAGAGTTGCGGACGAGCAAGGCCGGCAAGCCCCGATATCGATTCCACGATGGGCCGCCGTATGCCAACGGCTCGATCCACACCGGCCATCTGCTTAACAAGGTGCTCAAGGATTTCGTCGTCCGGTCGCGGAACATGCTCGGGCTGGATTGTCCTTATACCCCGGGTTGGGATTGCCACGGGCTGCCGATCGAGCACAAGGTGGTCGAGGCGCTGGGCGAGCGTGCGCGGGAACTGCCGGCCACGGCCATTCGCAAGCGCTGCCGCGACTACGCCGAGAAGTTCATCAAGCTTCAGACCCAGCAGATGAAGCGATTGCTGACGATGGCGGACTATGACCGGCCGTACCTGACGATGGACCCGGCGTACGAGGCGGCGGTTCTGGAAGTATTCGCGAAGCTGGTCGAGCGCGGGGTGGTGTATCGCGGACTCAAGCCGGTGCATTGGTCGATCGAGAACCGGACCGCGCTGGCGGATGCGGAGCTGGAATACGAAGACAGGCAGGACATCAGCGTCTATGTGCGGTTCGCGGTTCAGGCCGTCGAGAACCTGCCCGAAGCGCTTCACACGCCGGCCGGTGAGCCGGTGGACCTGATGATCTGGACCACAACGCCCTGGACGCTGCCGGCCAATCTTGCGGTGGCCGTGGCACCGCAGGCGATCTATGGGTTGTATCGCGTCGAGCATGGTGGGCGGCGGTGTCTGCTGATCGTCGCCGACAGCCTCGCGCCGTCGGTCCTGAAGCGAGGCGGCGCTGAGACCTTTGAAAAACTGGGCGAATGCACCGGGCATGAACTGGTGGAAGCCGGTGTCCGGTATACGCATCCCTTCGTGGAGGACGGCAAAGCCCGGCCGGTGGTCAACGCCGATTACGTCACGCTTGAAGATGGCACGGGCATGGTGCATATCGCGCCCGGTCATGGCGTGGAGGACTACCTGGTCGGTCTTCGTGCGAAGCTGGAGATCTATTGTCCGGTGCGGGAGGATGGCACTTTCGATCATTCGGCTCCCGATTGGTTGCGTGGGCTTTCGGTCTGGGAGGCCAATGGGAAGGTGGTTGAGCGTCTTGAGGCCGATGGCCGGTTGTACGAGCAGCATCGGTTCACCCATAGCTACCCGCACGACTGGCGTGGCAAGACGCCGGTGATCTTCCGGGCGACCGAGCAGTGGTTCATCGGCGTGGATCGGCCGCTGGCCGGCGGCAAGGGATCGCTTCGGAAGCTGGCCATGGATGCGACGGCCGAGCGGATTCGCTTCGTGCCTGAATGGGGCCGAAACCGGATGCGCGGCATGCTTGAATCGCGGCCGGACTGGTGCATCTCGCGGCAACGCGCCTGGGGGCTTCCAATTCCGGCGTTCCAGCGCAAGGATGTGGATGAATCAGCGCCGATTCAGGATCGTGTTCTGATGACCGCGGCCAGCATCCGCGCGGTGGCCGAGGCCATCGGCCGACTGGGCTCGGATGCCTGGTTCACCGAATCGCCGGCCGCGCTGCTTGCCGGATACAAGCCGGCGGACGATCCCGATGCCCCGAAATGGGTCAAGGATGCGGGCACGATCGAATCGCTGGGCGGGATGCTCACTTGCGGACCCGATATTTTCGATGTGTGGTTTGAAAGCGGATCGAGCTGGTCGGCGGCCTTGGAGCGGATGCAGGGTGATTTTCCGGCTGATCTTTATCTGGAGGGCTCGGATCAGCATCGGGGTTGGTTTCAGCTTTCGCTGCTACCGGCCCTGGGAGCGCGGGATCAGTCGCCCTTTGATGCGGTGTTGACTCATGGCTTTATCGTGGACAAGGATGGCCGCAAGATGTCCAAAAGCTTGGGCAACACGCTGGATGTTGAGGAGCTGCTCAAGGAGTTCGGCGCGGATGTCTGCCGGTGGTGGGTCTGTTCGTTGAACACCGACAACGACATCAAGATGGATATCGAGTTCTTCCGGGTGGCGGGCGAAGAGTATCGCAAGATTCGCAATACGATTCGATTTCTGCTGAGCAATCTCAAGGGGTTCGATCCATCGGACGCCTATCGCTTCACGGAGGAAGATGGACTGAGTCTTGATGCCTGGGCGATGAAGGAACTGGCCGATTGCATCGCGACGGTGCGCAAGGCGTATGAGAATTTTTCGTTCCGTACGGTCCGGCTGACGCTTTTTGATTTCTGCAATGACACGCTTTCGGCGGTTTACGCCAATGCGCTCAAGGATCGGCTCTATTGCGATGCCGCGGACAGCCCGCGGCGCCGGCGTGCCCAGACCGCCTTATATCTGATCAGCGATGCCCTGATCCGTATGCTGGCGCCGATTCTGCCGCATACGGCCGATGAGGCCTGGCGATTCTTCCATGAGGAACTGGGGCTGACGCCGGAGCAACCGAGCGTACACATGGCCGAGTTCTCAGGCCGCATCGCGGTGCATTGCGATGAGGGATGGGAAGCGTTCATGCAGCTACGGGACCAGGCGATGAAGCGGATCGAAACGACGAAGGTGAAGATTGGCGTGGACAATCCGCTGGACTTAGGGCTTCGGGTCGTGGCAAGCGGTGAGCTGATGACGACGTTGGAGAAGTTCGATCCGGTGGATTTCGCCGATCTTTGTGGCGTCAGCCGCGCATGGTTCGAGCAGGCTCAAGGCAAGGACGCTTCGACGGAGATCGAGGTGGTCGATCTGCGTCATGAGGATCGCTGTGAGCGTAGCCGCAAGCGTGATGGCACGGTGAAGCAGCGCCGTGATGGCGGCCTGCTCAGCGACCGGGATGCCCTGGTGCTGGGTCTGGCTTGAGGAAAGGGAGCAGGCCAGGGGCGGGAGACTCCGATCGGGAAGGAAAGCCGATTGCGGGCGGCTTGGCATGAACGGGGTCTGGCGGATAGGCTTAGGTTCCCCCAACGCAGCGGAATGGATGGGGCGCTTCGAATCCCGAGGCTTCCCCGCCGCGCCGCCCCAAGCTGAGCATGGTTCGATTGACGCCGGGACCGGGCAGGTTGCATCAGCCGGTGGCGTGCGGCCGGATTGCCGCCGCGTCAGGATCGGATCAATCCCTGGAAGATGGGCAGATGGTCGAGTTTGAAGGTGTCAGTCGGTGGTTCGGGCCGGTTCAGGCGGTGTGCGATGTAAGTTTTAAGTTGCGGGCCGGAGAAGTTGTGGGCCTGGTCGGGCCCAATGGTGCGGGCAAGACGACGACGCTTCGAATGATGACCGGCTACCTGCCGCCGAGTGAAGGCCGCATCTTGATCGAGAACCAGCCGCTGGATGAGCGGCCCGTGGCAGCGCGTCGGAACCTGGGATACATGCCCGAGCACACGCCGCTCTATCCGGAGATGCGGGTGTGCGAGTTTCTGGACTTTCGCGGCAAACTGATGGGGATGGCGCGGCGAGCGCGTCGATTGCGCATGGAATGGGCCATCGAGCGCTGCGGGTTGATGCCGGTGCGGCGACGGGTGATCTCGGCGATTTCGCGCGGCAACCGGCAGCGGGTGGGTCTGGCCGCCGCGCTGCTGCATGATCCCAAGGTGCTGGTGCTCGATGAGCCGACCGCCGGCCTCGATCCCGTGCAGATTCAGGAAGTCCGCAAACTGCTTGAAGAATTGCGCCCGGGGAGAACGATCCTGATCTCCTCCCACATCCTGCCGGAGTTGGAGCGGACGGTCGATCGCGTGCTGGTGATCAGCCAGGGCCGCCTGTCGGCCGATGGGACGATCGCCGAGCTGTCTCAACGCGGAACTGATCCAGCGTGCCTCCTGCTGCGTATCCGGGGTAGCCGGACGCAATGGGAGGCGTGCATCCAGGGGCTTGGGATAAACACCCAGCGGATTGAAGAACAGACCGACTGCCTGTGCATCGAGCTCATCCCCCCCGACGAGCGGTCGATGCACGAACTGCTCGGACGGCTGGCCCAAACAAAGCTCCCGTTGATCGACCTGACCCGGCGCAAGCTGAGCCTGGAAGAGGTTTTCAGCTCGATGACCGAGCAGAACGTCGCGGCGGGCCGCACCACCGATCCCTCCGCCAGGGGTTTCCTCAATCGGCGGCGCGCCGATGAGCAATGTGGAACGGAGAAAAAGCCGGGAGGTGGCCGATGAGGCAGGGCCTGGTGATCGCCCAGCGTGAATGGGCAGCACAGTTCCGAACACCGATCGGCTGGTGTCTGATGGCGGCGTTCGGGGCGATGAGCGCTTACCTGTTCTTTCAGATGTTCGAGCCGGGGCGGCCGGTGGCGCAGATGTTCAGCTACACGACCACGCGATTGATGCAGTTGATGATCTTTCTGGTTCCGGCGGTGACCATGCGACTGATGAGCGAGGAATATCGCGGCGGGACGATCGAATCGCTGCTGACGGCCCCGGTTCGCGATTCCGAGGTGATCATCGGCAAGTGGCTGGGCGCGTTTGCCGCGCTGGGCTTGATGATCGCGCTGGCTTACCTGGCACTGGCGCCGCTGGTTCTAGGTTTTGCCAATCAGCCCACCGGTCCAGGGCAGGTGCTAAGCGGGTTGATCGGCCTGTTGCTGCTGGGCGCGGTTTTCACCGCGATCGGGCTTTTCGCTTCCACGCTCACGCAGAACCAGATCATCGCCTGGTTGCTGGGCGTGGTGCTGATCGCGCTGCCGACGTTCGTGGCCGATTACCTTTACAACGCTCCTTGGATGAGCAACCAGATTCGGGGCGTGATCGGATACATCGACCTGACGCAGACCGTATCCCGTTTCGGACGGGGATGGTTCGAGCCGGCCGCCTTGATCTATTGCGTGAGTCTGACGGCACTGTTTCTTTTCTTGAGCAAGGCCGGCCTTGGAGGATGGCGACAGGGATAACGCATGATGAGCTCTTCAGCCACGAAACCCGAACGACGCCGGACCGGCAATGCGCGGATTGGCCGCTTTGCCATCCTGCTCTCATCCACGGGTTTGCTCTTTCTTGCGTGGCTGCTGGCGATGAATGTGCTGGGCTATCGCCATCTCCAGGATCAGGCCCTGGATATGACCCACCAGGAGGAGTATCGGTTCAGCGCGTTGACCCATCGGGTGCTGGGCGATCTGAAGGGTGAATACCGCATCTTCCTGGTCGGTGATCCGACCGATGCCCGCACCGGCCGCGCCGCCGAGATCGCCCGGAGTTTCGGGGCGAACTCCGATCGGCTTTCGGTTCAACCGATCAACCCGTTGCGGGATGTCCAGGCAATGGCGTCGCTTCGCGCGGAGTTGGAGGGCCGGCTGCGTGAGCCATTGGCCCCGATGATGCGGGCCATCGAGGAAGCCAGGGCTGCCCGACACTGGACGGCCCAGCGGCTTGATGAGCTTGAGCGAATGATCGCCGATATGCCGGACTGGCCGCCATTAGCCGCATCGGTCTACTGGATTCGGTCTTCAATCGACGGTCAAAAGGAGCATCCCGGGGACATTTCCGGGGGCGGTTCCGGGGGTACTTCCGGGGGCGGTGAAAATGCCCGGGGTTTTTTCGAGCGCCGGCTGGATGCTCAGCGTGAAGCGGAGTTGATGAGAATCCGCGGGCTGATTTATCCGCTGGGCGCGGTATCGGCGGCGGCCCGGGAGTTTGCTGATCAGGCGGGGAACGTGGAGGCGGCCACCTCGGCGGCTCGGGCGGGGCAATTGGTCCGCCTGATGCGCCAGCGTCTGGAGAGCGCGTTCACCGTGCTGCGTCAGGCCGAGCCGGATGAACGTTACGTCGCGGTTGCCCAGGCTCTGGAGCGACCCAATCTGCTGGTGGTGTTGGGCGATGAAGGCCTGCATGTGGAAACGGTGCGGTTAGACCCTGTTGAAGATGCGGGCCGGCCGGGCGGAACGTGGATCGAGCGGGTGGACTGGGTCTGGCGAATCGAGGAGCGTCTGATTGGCGGCCTTGCCCGGCTCGAAGCGCTTCGAGTTAGTCCGCGGGTCATTCTGATCCCGTCCTCGGGCTCTTCGGCGCTGCGGGCTGAGGGTCTGGCCGGGTATCGGCTTGTTGCCGAACGTCTGGAAGCGCTCAACTTCGAGGTGATGGAATGGATTCCCATGACCCGGACCGAGGATGGTCGCATCCGGCATTGGCCGGCACCGCCTCGTGAGCCGAATCGAACGACGATCTGGGTGCTCCTGCCGGACCTGACCGGCTTCCCCAGCGAGGACATCGTGGCCGAGCCGATGCTGGGCGAGGTGCTTGAACTGATCGATGAGCGTCGCATGGACGGCGATGGTGTCATGGTGATCGCGCGTCCTGGGCAGCCGTCGGAGGGTTCGGGTGTGCAGGCGGCGGCGGTGCATGCCTTGTCGCGTTGGCTGGAGCGTTGGGGGGTGTATGTCAGCCACCGGGAAGTGGTGGTTCGCGAGATTCAGCGTTATCAGCGTCGTTCGGCCGAGCATGCTCACGTGGTGGATCGCTGGCCGACGGAACTGTTGGTCAGTGATGCGCTGGCGGGTCTGCCTGGTCGATTCCGCTGGGCCAGCCCGATCCGCGTGATGCGTCCTCAGGATGATTCGGTTCAGTTCTGGCCGCTGGTTCGGCTGGACGGCCCGGACCTGGGCACGACCATGCAGCTTCGCGAGCTGACCCGCCAGGCGACGGGGCGGGGCGTACCCACGACTCCAGGCGATGGAGCGTTCACCATCGCCGTCGCGGCCGAGGATCGCCGCTCGCGTCTGGTTGTGGTGTCTGATCCATTCTGGGCGTCGGATGCCTCGACGCGAAGTGGTGATGGGGGCGGTGCGGTCGAACAATCCGGAGACCTGTTTCCGGCCAACAGCGAGCTATTTGTCAACAGCGTCTGCTGGCTGGCGGGGCTGGAGGGTCTGGTTGCCGCCAGCCCGCAGGTTCAGGCCGTGATCCGGATCGGGCCGGTCGATCCGGTGCAACTGAGCCG
>JAFIFY010000122.1 GCA_020831765.1 Phycisphaeraceae bacterium
GGGGGGCATGGTTCATGGTTACGCTGCGGCAGTCCGGTGGTTCTGGATGTCGAGGGCATTATAGACCGCGTCGGGGGGGCGTCCAGCGAACGTCGAGTGCGGACGCTGCTTGTTGTAGAAGTCGATCCACTGGCCGATAACGGCCCTCGCTTCCCGGCCGGTCTCCAGGGCTTTCAGGTAGGCGCATTCGTACTTCAGCGAACGCCACAGCCGCTCGATGAACACGTTGTCCATCCAACGGCCCTTACCGTCCATCGAAACACGCACCCCCGCACCCCGGCCCGGCGCTTATGGCATGATTGGAAACTGTGCTCCGGAACTTGGGCGAACTCGTGAGCTGGCAAGCGCTCGTTTGCCCGGTTGGGATTTGCTCCTGTGGCGGGTGTCGGGTACATTATTTGGCTCGGCTGAAGTGCCAGAGCGGCGTTTTGGCTGTAAGATTTGATTAATGCACGGCTTACCGTTTGTCTCCGCCGGGCTTTCGAGCTTGAGCGGGGGTAGGTGACGAGGATTTGCGCCATGGCCAAGAAACCGATCAAGGCGACTTTCAAGATTCAGGCTCCTGGTGGCAAGGCGACGCCCGCGCCGCCTTTGGGGCCGGCCCTGGGCGCTAACGGCGTCAATCCCGGGCAGTTCATCAAGCAGTTCAATGATGCCACCGCCGCGCTCAACGGCAAGGTCGTGGGCTGCGTGATCACGGTCTACAACGACCGGACGTTCGAATTCGAGATCAAGAGCCCGCCGGCTTCGGTGCTGATCCTGGAGCGTGCCAAAGCCGAGAAGGGCTCGGGCGTGCCCAACAAGGAGAAGGTGGGCAAGCTCAACCAGGACGATCTTCGGGCTATCGCCCAGGAGAAGGCCAAGGAATTGACCGGCCACAGCGAAGAAGCGAACATGCGGATCATCGCGGGCACCGCCCGCAGCATGGGCGTGACCGTCGAGGGCTGATACGGATACACGGGCTTACCACGTGCCCGAAACGTGGGAGACCCGCCGGAACGGGCAGGAGCGGAACCGGCTCACGATCGAGCCTCTGATTTCGCCAGGCCCGGCGCATCCGGCAGTCGAGGAGTTCTGATTCATGCCCGCCTTAGGTAAGCGCTATCGCGCCGATATTCAAACCGTTGAAAAAGGCAAGGCCCTGCCGCTGAATGAAGCGGTCGCCAAGCTCAAGGGGTTCAAGAAGACCAAGTTCGACCAGTCGGTCGAGCTGTGCATTCACCTGGGCATCGATCCCCGCCAGGCCGATCAGCTTGTGCGCGGCGCCATCTCACTGCCTCATGGCGTGGGGGCGACCAAGCGAGTGATCGCGTTTTGCTCGTCTGAGTTGGTCGAGGCGGCCAAGGCCGCCGGCGCCGTCGAGGCCGGTGGCGAGGAACTGGTCAAGAAGATCGAAGATGGCTGGTTTGATTTCGATGTCGCCATCGCCAGCCCGGACATGATGCGCGTGATCAGCAAGCTTGGTCGCGTGCTCGGCCCCAAGGGCTTGATGCCCTCACCCAAGGCCGGCACGGTGACCAAGGATGTGGCCGAGGCGGTCACGGAATACGCTGCGGGCAAGAGCGAGTTTCGCAACGATGCCGGCGGCAATGTCCGCGCGGTGGTCGGCAAGCACAGCTTCGAGGCCGAGAAACTCATCGGCAATATCCAGGCGTTCTACGACCACATCATCAAGATCAAGCCGTCGGGGGCCAAGGGCCAGTATGTCAAGAAAGTAAGCTTGAGCGCCACCATGACGCCGGGCATAACCGTCGCCATCTAGCTTCCGGGGATGATCCGGGGGCCGAAGCGCTGCCCGAGGAGCTTGAGCCTGAACCCACCTGGATGAATCGCTGGGAACCATCACCATGAGCAAACCCGTCAAGAACCTGATCATCAACCAGTACAAAGAACGATTCGAGTCGTTGGAAGGCGCTGTGGTGATCGACATGCGCGGCATCAAGTCCAACGACAACAACGCCCTGCGCACCGCGCTGGCCGGCGAGGGCATTCGAGTCACGGTGCTGAGCAACCTGCTGGCCCGCCATGCCATCCGAGGCACCGCCCTGGAAAGCCTCTCGCCGGTGCTTGAAGGCTCGTGCGCCATGGCCTACGGGGCCAACAGTGTGGTTGATCTGGCCCGGACACTGCTGGTCAAGCAGAACGAGATGAAGGTTTTCGAGTTCAAGGGCGCGGTGCTGGAAGGCCAGCTCTATGGGGCCGACGAAATCGAAAAGCTTTCCAAGATGCCCACGCGCGAAGAGGCGATCGCCGGGGTCATCGGCGCAGCGCTCAGCGCCGGGTCGAACCTCATGGCAACGGTCACGGCCGCTGGCGGCAACGTCATGGGCGTGGTCAAGACCATCGAAGAGAAGCTGGAGAAGGGCGAAACCATCGCCCGGCAGGCCGGCTGAGTAAGCGCGCGGCATGCACGGGTCGGGACCGACGGCCGCGCCAGGGATGATCGGATCGATTGAACAAGTACCCACCACGGTGGTGGACTGGCCCCTCGGGGTTAAATGGCCGGCGTGCGGCCACCTCTCCTCCCCGTCCAACGTTTGGAGTGTCTGAACATGAGCGAAGTCGTAGCGGAAATCAAGGAACTGGGCGACAAGATCGCCGGCCTGACCCTCAAGCAGGCGGTTGACCTGAAGGACTACATGAAGGAAGCCTACGGCATCGAGCCGGCGGCCGGCGGCGCGGTGATGGTCGCGGCGGCCGGTGGCGGCGCGGCGGCCGAAGAAGTCGAAGAGCAGACCGAATTCGAAGTCGTGCTCAAGGCGGCCGGCGACAAGAAGATCGGCGTGATCAAGGTCGTCCGCGAGGTGACCGGCCTGGGTCTGAAGGAAGCCAAGGAACTGGTCGACAGCGCGCCCAAGGCCGTCAAGAGCGGCGTGAGCAAGGACGATGCCGATGCTCTGGCGGCCAAGCTCAAGGAAGCCGGCGCCGAGGTCGAGATCAAGTAAGCCGCTCGCTTCGCGGGGCGGGTTGGCCCGCTCGGCGAATCGACAAGACAAAAACAAGACCGCGACGGACTCAACATATCCGTCGCGGTCTTGTCTTATTGGCCACCCGCTATGGAATGGCGAAATTGATCGGCCTGACCAGCGCGGCGGGCCGTGCCTGGCCCTCTGGTCAGTCATTTTCCAAGTTCGGATGACCGGGCAGGAATCCCGGTTGCTCAGGGAGGCGGTTGCCCGAAATGTCCGGTCTGGGCGGATTCGAAAACTTCGGCGTATTCCTGTTCGCCGCCGCGTTCGTGGGACAGGTCATCATCGTCCTCGTAGAAATCCGAACGCACCTCGCTCCACGGCCAGGCCGGGGAGCGAACTTCAAAGGGAAGGCGCGGCAGTTCTTCATCATTGGGCAGGACGAGATTGGATTCCGGCCACCGCGATACATCAGGCCGCGGGGCGGGGTCTTGATCCGCGTTCGGATCATTATCCGATCGATGGGGCGTGTCGCCATCCGAGGCCGTATCGGGATCGGCCGACTCGTCGCGGTCGTTATCGTGGCCGTTGTCGGTCGCGACCGGCTGGGTATCGTTGGATTCGGGCGCGTCGCCGTTTGCATCGGCCATTCCCGTTCCCGATCCATTTCGATCCAGCGATTCATCGGGAACCGATCCGGCGCGATTATGGGGCTGCCCCCTTTCAAACGGCGCGGTTTCAGCGCTGCTGTTTGCGCCCCCGCCCCCGGAAGTCAGGTTGATGACCACCACCAGCAGGAGGATGAGGCAAGCCGCCCCCGTGCCGATACTTGACCACATCATGGCGACCTGACGATTGATTCTTCGCCCGGCGATGACCCAGTCGGCCGGAACGTTCGCATCCCGTTCGAGCTCGCCGGTGGAGTGCGGGGTATCGACGATGGATGGCGCACGAATCACCGCCCCATTTGGGCCCAGTTCTCCCTCGGCGGTCGGATCGACGACCAGCATCATCCGTTGAATGTGCTCGGTGTCAATGCGGTATCGCAATGAACAGCCCGGGCAATCGACGACCGCGCCTTTGCGGACGAATGCCGTACGGATGGCATGCTGACATTCTGGACACCGAACTTCGTACATAAGCGAGCTTCAACCTATCGGACTTTGGGGTCAATTCCTTTCAACCGCATGCCGTTCAGACGGGCACGATTGTGCCGGGGCGGGTCTTTTCCGGTGTTCCGGAAATGCCGTCACATGCACCGATGATCGAGGAGGCGCAAGCTCCTTCCCATATTTCGGCGGTCATGGCCCTTGACCGTAGGACATCAAGGATTTCGACCCGTGCCAATGATCGCCTCCAGCATTTGGCGGAATACATGTCCCGTTTCTCAAAGGTGCGACAAAATACCCGCGCAGACCTGGACATCACCCGATCTCTAAAATCTAACGTCCGTAAGCGGCGGAAAGTTTCACCCCGATGGCCAAAAATATGGGCCGAGGTTGCCAGGACGGCGGTTCCGCTGGCCGGGTGACCTGTTTCGGCCAACCCATGCCGCCCACCGGCTCCGGGCATGGGCAAACCTTATAAACGCGGATCAAAAAACGGGATGCGCTCGAAAGGATTCGAACCTTCAAGGGATTTAACTCCCACCGCGACCTCAACGCGGCGCGTCTGCCAGTTCCGCCACGAGCGCTTGACTTCCTGCACGGCAGGATTCAGCGGGATTATAATGCCTTTGTTTGGATTGTCGAGTTCCGCGCGGTCATACAGGCGACGCTGAGAGCCGAAATTCAGGATAGGATGATCGTCATCGCCAGACGGCGTCGGTCTGGTGGGCTCGTGACCTCTATGGAGCCGGATTGGTTCGGGACGATTAGCCTCATCGGGCTTGATTGGGGCAAGTTACCGGGAATAATTGATCAACGAGGCCAATTTCAGAACTCATCAAGAACGCAAATGCGTAAGCTCAATGCAGACATAAACTTGAAGGGATTTCTTCGATGATGAAAACAACCATTGCCGCGTTCGTTGTCGTTGTGGCCGCTGGAACCGCATTCCTGTCGGGTGCCTTCGATCGATCGGAGTGTGCGACCAAGATGCGGGATACCAGCGCACCTGTTGCCATGATGCCCTGCTGTCCGCCCCTTGATTCAGCATCGGGCTCGAGGGTCGCAGTGGGTTATGCCGACGCGGACCGCTCGGCGTTGCCCGCCAAGGCTGCGGGTTGCTGTTCGGAGGGGGAGTTGGTTACCTCAACTTGTGCTTCGGATTGCGGCTCGATGATGATCGGTGCATGCGACTCGGCCTCCAAAGTCGTGGTGGCCACCGATAACGAAACAGCTTCGTGCTGTGGTGGGGTCGGTCCTGACTTCGGCACGGAGAAGTGCTGTGGCGGCTGCGATGCCAAGGCTGGGTGCGAAACTGTCGCGGCGTGTGACGAGGCTGCATGCGAAACTGTCGCGGCATGCGACAAGTTCAAGTGTGACGAAGCCACCAGCGGCGGATGTGACAGCGATTCGGACTGTGATGTGTCTGATGATTGTGGTGGTGAAACGGCTTGTTCCGAGCCGATCGCAGCAAACTGACCAGTCAGGACTGTCCGCCCGGAAAATCGCTGTTGGTCCGGGTCTGTTACATCTCCTCTGGAGATGAGCAGATCACTGCGTCGGCACAATTGGTTCTGGTTGGCCAGAGGGCAGGGTTGGTCTCCCTTCATGCTGACTCATCGCTTATCGAAGCAGATTCCAGATCATCAGCAGCGCGGCGTTGCCGAGGGTGATCAGCGCGGCGTAGCCGACCACCTTCCCAAGCGAATCGCCCGCACGTTCAACCGGGCGATTCAGCCACGCGCAAGTAAGCCGGATGTTCCTGGCCGCCCTGGTTCTCAGCTCACGCCACGGCACCCCCGCAAGCCAAACCAGAACGGCATGCAGCAAGCTCGGCTTCTGGCCAACGTTCCCTTCCAACACAGAGACCGCCGGTTTCGCTTCCGCCCGGGACGATGATCGCCGCGGTTCAGGATGGGCCGGAGCCGCTACGGGTTGTGCGGGCTCATCCTCCTCCAGCACATCGCTTGCAGAGTGAAATTCGCCGTCCAGGTCCAACTCTTCGTCGGCTTCTTCCGCCAGTTCCGAGTCCAGTTTCTCGATCGTTACCGGCTCCAAGCCATCGAAATCCGGCGTGGGTGCTTCGACGGCTCCCGGCTTGCCCACCAAGCGATTGTCGCCGTCCGTCGGTTCGACATCTCCCTTGGTGGATGCCGCGACGGGCCTGGGCCGATTGGACGTCGCCAGGACCGCCGAGCGAAGCGCATCAAGCATCGCTTTTTCCGTCGGCGTTCGGGAGGGTTCGCCTTCGGGATCATCTCCGGCCTGAGCAAGTGCCGGACCGGAGGACGTGTCGGGCCGGACCTTTTCTTTCGTCTGCGGAAAATCGTGTTGGGGGACGTCCGGCTCCGTGAATGTGTCCGCATCCGCGAAAGAACCGGCCGGCATGTCGTCCCGGCTTGCGCTGTCCGTCGTCGCGCCCAACGCCTGGCCGAGCGCTTGTCGAGTCTGGCCGACCAGGTCGTCAGTCGATTCAGCCCATTTATCGGACTGTACTTCCGTCTCCTCCGGGTATGCCGCCTCATCCATCGCCTCGGCGACTTCCTGGGGCGTGGCTGCCGCCCGATTTAGAAGCTCATTGAGTTTTTCATCAATGTCAGATTGACTGGATTCCTGCCCGTCGACATCATCGGTCGATGGCGCGCCGCGGTCGGCGGCATCCGATGGCGCGTCCTGGGCCAGCCTCATGGGTTCCCCTTCCTCACAAACCGCTGCCTGTTTCGAGGCTGAGCCCGATCCCGATCCCGCGTCTTCTTCATCGAGCGTTTCTCTGGTCTGATCACAGGAACTCTGCTCCAATTCGTCCTTTAGCTGCTCAGCCAATCCCTGGGCATGTTCCAGCGTAGCAACCGCCTGGTCGCCGGCATCGGGGGCCGGCTCCATGAACAGATCGTCCGATTCCGAGGTCTCCTCCGATTCGGCCACGGAAACAGCGCCACCATAGGCGGAATTGGCTGTGCTCAGATCGCCGGCCAGGTCGGGCTCTTCGGCCACGATCCTCTCGACCAGTTCGCCCAGCCGCCGGGTGAACGCCCGGCTTTGTAATCGATCTTCCTTCTGCTCGCTCACCTTGCCAACCTCCCGCATTCGACAATGCGGCCGCGGCCGGCTCCCGTCGATGACGCCGGTCAGTGGTTCGGGTGCGGCCACAGCAAAGGGGTATGCCGTTGAACCCCGTGCGGCGGACCTCGATACTTCTGGAATCGGCGGATTGCCTCGCGATCTGAAGCGCTTGCGGGCTCCTTGAAGATGCCTCAAGATGCCGCGATGGAACGCGTTTACTTACCGGACCTCGCTTCCGTTCAGGGGCAATTGGTCGAGCTGGATGACCGCCAGGCCCATCACCTGGTTCGGGTACTCCGGCTACGGGACGGTTGCCCGGTCGAGCTGTTTGATGGCGTTGGCCATATGGGCGTTGGCCGGATCGAGCCGGTTGATGACCGCCGCGCCCCGCTGATGATGCGGGTCGAGGAAGTCCGGTCGATCGCACGACGGCGTCCCCACCTGGTGGTGGCCGCGGCGCTACCCAAGGGCCCGCGAAGTGAAGACATGGTCAATGCTCTGGCCCAGCTCGGCGTCGATTGCCTGATCCCGCTTCGTACTCGAAGAAGCGTGACCGACCCGCGGCCCGGACGGGTGGATCGGTTCAGGCTCGCGGCGATCGAGGCGGCGCGGCAATGCAACGCGGTCTTCCTGATGCGGATTCAGGAGCCGATGGATTTTGAGGATGCGGTGAAGATCGAGGCCGCGACGAGGCTGATCGCCGCGCCCGAAGGTGAAGCGACGTTGCCGCGCGGTTCGGGCCAGGAGGCCGGCACGATCGCGGTGCTGGTCGGCCCGGAAGGGGGGTGGACTGAGGATGAACTGGCGGCGGCCGTGGAGCGACGATGGCGACCGTGGCGACTAAGCGAGCAGGTTCTGCGGATCGAACAGGCCGCGGGCGCGGCGGCGGGAATCATCCGCTTCATGGACTTGGTCAACCAGGAGAAGTTTTGCGGTAAACTCCAAATGACCGATTCCGCAAGCAATGGACCGCCTCAAGAGGCGTGATGGAGCAATTGATGATGACAACATCGCACACGCGGGTTGATCCCGCCAAGCTTGACCGAATCCGGGCTGAGTTGGGCTCGATTGACCGACTGCATCTGCTTGAAGGATGGGATCGACTCGCTCCCGAACAGCAAATCGCTCTGGTGGCACAGTTGGAGGAAGTTGACTGGCCGGAAGTGGGGCGTCTGATCCAATCGCACGTGCTCAACAAACCTGAATTCGATCTGCCTGAGAAAGTCGAGCCGGCCCCATGGTATCCCTACCTTCCCCCGGCTTCGATGGAGAATCGCTACCGCGAGGCGCGCGAACTCGGGCACACGCTGATCCGGCAGGGTAAGGTCGCGGCGTTCACCGTGGCCGGCGGCCAGGGAACCCGTCTGGGCTGGGATGGCCCCAAGGGCACCTATCCGGCCACGCCGATTCGCAAGCTCTCACTCTTTGGGTGTTTCGCCGAATACATCGACAACATCCAGAAACGATTCGACGTCACGATCCCCTGGTACATCATGACCAGCCCAGCCAACGATCAGGCCACGCGTCGATATCTTCGTGAACAGGCATATTTCGGCCTGAGCGAAGACCAGGTCATGATGTTTCCCCAGCAGATGATGCCCGCACTCGATCGCAATACGGGCAAGGTGCTGATGAGTGGCGAGCACGAGATCGCGCTTTCGCCCAACGGTCACGGCGGCTCGCTCAAGGCGCTCCATACCTCCGGGGCGATTGATGACATGAAAAAGCGGGGAGTCGAGCAGATCAGTTACATCCAGGTCGATAACCCGCTTGTCCGGGTGATCGATCCCCTGTTCATCGGTCTGCACGCGATGGATGATTGCCAGATGTCGTCCAAAATGCTTCCGAAGCGCGATCCGTTCGAAAAGCTGGGGAACTTCTGCCTGATTGATGGCCGGATGACGGTCATTGAGTATTCCGATCTGCCCGATGAGCTTGCGGTCGAGAAGGGCGATGATGGGCGTTTACGTTTCCTGGCCGGGTCGATCGCGATTCATGTGATTCGAGCGGATTTCGTCGAATCCCTCAACACGAGGCCGGGCGGCTTTGCCCTTCCGTTCCATCGTGCGGAGAAGAAGGTTCCTTATTTCGACCGGCAATCCGGCAGGGTCGAATCGCCGCTCACCCCCAACGCGGTCAAGCTGGAGACGTTCGTCTTTGATGCACTTCCGCTGACGGAGCGCTCGATCATCTACGAGACCAGCCGTGCCGATGAGTTCGCGCCGATCAAGAATGCCGATGGTCCCGATGTTCTGGACTGCCCGGGCACCAGCATCGACCTGCAAGTTCGACGCGCTGCCGACTGGCTTGACCGCGCCGGTTGTCCGGTGCCGCGAAAAATTGATGGCGCTCCCGATGCCATGCTGGAGATCAGCCAGAGGCTGGCGATCTACCCCGAGGACCTCAAGCCCATCAAGCTTCCGGACCGGATCAAACCCGGCGCCAGCATCCTGCTGGCCTGAGCGATTCGAAAGGGTTGCGAGCCCGGTCTACATCCGCTCGACAACATCAATGCCCAGAAGATCGAGTCCCAAGGCCAGCGTGCGCGCCGCCAGATGGCTCAAGGCCAGACGGCTGTTCCTGATGTCCTCGGTCTCGGCGGTCAGGACGGGGCACTGCTCGTAGAAGCGGTGATAACTGGTCGCCAGGTCATACAGGTAGCCGCACAGTCGATGGGGTTCGAGCGTCCGACTGACCGCCTCGACGGCGGTGCCGAACTCCAGCAGTTTCAGCGTCAGCAGGCGATCCCCGGGTTCAGCGAGCAGGATGCTCTGGCCCATGAACTCGGCCGCATCCAGTCCACCTTTGCGAAAAATCGATCGGATTCGGACGTAGGCGTTTTGAAGATACGGCGCGGTGTTGCCATCAAATGCCAGCATCTGGTCCCAGTCAAAGACGTAATCCTTGATCCGCTGGTTAGACAGATCGGCATATTTGATGGCCCCGATGCCGATGGCCTTTGCCAGGTCGCCAAGCTGTTCTTCTGAAAGCTCGGGGTTCTTTCGGCGGGCGATGTCACCAGCGCGCCGGATCGCTTCATCAAGGAGGTCGATCAACTTGATGGTATCGCCGCTCCGTGTTTTGAAGGGCTTGCGGTCCGGTCCCAGAACCATGCCGAAAGGCACGTGTTCCAGCGAAACCTCCTCTGGTGCCCAGCCGACTTCCCGAAGTGCCTGGAATACCATGGCAAAGTGCTGCATCTGGCGTGAATCGGTGACATAGACCAGTCGCGTGCCGCCCAGTTCCTCGATTCGATACCGCGCCGCGGCCAGATCGGTGGTGGCGTAGAGATAGCCGCCATCGGATTTCTGCACGATCATCCCGGCGGGCAGCCCCTCGGGGTTCTTGAACCCTTGTGGGTAGACGACCTTGGCCCCCTGATCGAGTTTCACTTTGCCGTGAGACTCCAGATCGACGACCACCTTGGCCAGAAGCGGGTTATAGAAGCTTTCGCCGCGCACATCGTCGCGTCCCAGATGGACGCCAAGCCGGTGATAGACATGCTCGAAATGCCGCTGGCTGGCTTCCACCAGTTTCCGCCACTTGCCCAGGGTTTCTTCATCACCGGCCTGGAGTTGCACAACGCGGGCCCTGGCGCGATCGGCGAATTCCGGCTCGGCATCGAAGCGGCGCTTGGCGTCCTGGTAGAGTCGCTCAAGGTCGCCGACCTCTCCCTCAAGGTTCTGAACGCCGGATTCCTGTTCGACCATGTGCTGGATCAGCATGCCGAACTGTGTGCCCCAGTCGCCGATATGGTTCTGACGAATCACGCGATCGCCCAGAAACCCGAGCACGCGCGCCAGGCAATCGCCAATGATCGTCGAACGCAGATGGCCCACGTGCATGGCCTTGGCCACGTTGGGGCTTGAATAATCCACGACCACGATGCGCGGTGTGCCGATCGGCTCGACCCCGAGCCGTTCATCGCGGCCCAGGTGCGTGGCCAGTTTCTGCAGCAGTGCGCGGGCGAGGGTGAAATTGATGAACCCTGGCCCGGCCACCTCCGGCAACTTCTCGCAGAGGTCGCTCCAGTCCACCGCATCCACCACCGCCTGCGCGAGCGCGCGGGGCGGTCGGCCCAGTTTCTTGCCCATCGACATGGCAAAGCCCGCCTGGTAGTCGCCAAACCGCGGTTGGCCGCTTGGGCGCAGGCCGACATCGATCGGCTCTTCTTTGTGTCCCAGCAC
>JAFIFY010000123.1 GCA_020831765.1 Phycisphaeraceae bacterium
TCGATTTCGAAGAAGAGCGTGGCATTGGGTGGAATCACTTGGCCCGCACCGCGCTCGCCATAGGCGAGATTCGGCGGGATGATGACTTCGAGCTTGCCACCTTCCTGGAGCAACTGAAGCGCTTCGGTCCAGCCGGGGATCACGCCATCAAGACGAAACCGGGTCGGCTCGCCGCGCGCCCTCGAGCTGTCGAATATCTGGCCGCTGGACAGAAGGCTTCCGGTGTAGTGGGCCACCACCTCGTCCCGCGGCCCGGGGGTGCGACCGGAGCCGGCTTCGACGATGCGGTAGATCAGGCCGCTTTCCGTGCGTCGGACGCCGTCCTGCTTGAGGAATTCCTCGGTGGCCTTTCGGACCGCCGCCATTTCGCGTTGACGCTCGATGTAGGCCATGTGGTTGGCGAACACGCGGGTGACTTCTTCGGTCTGCTCCCGGCTGAGCTTGGAGTCCTTGCCCCCCAAGGCGGCTTTCATGCCCTCGATAAAGTTCTCGACGTTGAGGTCGATCTCCTGGGATTTGAAATTCGTGCCCATCTGGAAACCAATGACATAGCTCACCTTTTCCATGTCAGGTGCCGCCGGACGGCCTTCATTGGCCGACAGGGGGTTGAAAACATTGATCCATGCCAGAACCATCAGCACGGCCAGAGCCGTCACGATCCATTTTCGGTGTTTCATCTCAATAAATCCTTTTCCAAGAAAGAGTTGCCAGAAGCCAGTCCGCTTGTTCGGAGCGAGTCAGGCTCGATCAGGTGGGCCATCGCGAACGTTCGATCTTACCTTCGTGCGATTCATTTCTCTTGCCTTTCCCGCGACAGCGGCACGAACACACCATCCGAAAGGCCACGATTTTCGACCAACGCAAGTCCGATGCATCCTCTTGCGGAATCCATCATGAACTGCAAGGTCTGCTGGACCGACTCGTACGGTCGGGCCTTTCCGCAGGTTCGGAATTGCGTTTTGGGTATACTTTTCCCATGGGTTTGCTGGATGTGGGCGGCCCTTCTCCTTGCCGATCGTGGTTCATGGAAGGCAACAATCGGTGAACACCCTGGTTTCCAGTGCCGCCTCCGCTTCTCCGCCTCGCGTTATCGCGTTGATGAACCAGAAGGGTGGTGTCGGCAAGACGACGACGACGGCCAGCCTCGCCGCGGCGTTTGCTCGGCGCGGCAAGCGTGTGCTGGTGATCGATCTTGATCCGCAGGGGCACCTGGGGCTTCACCTTGGCGTCACGGCCGATGATGTGGCTGATCGACCCAACCTCTACGACTTGATGCTGGATGATGGCGCGCCGGTCGATGATTCGGTCCGATGCATTCTGCGGACGGATGAATCGGGGGTACAGTCCGATAACGGTGCTGGGGGTCGAGGCGCTTTGCCTGGCGGTGTGTGGTTGGTGCCGTCGGATGTGAATCTGGCCGGTGTTGAGAGCGAGCTGGCGGGGCGGATGGCCACCGGCTGGGCGCAGCGCCGAATCGTGCAGCGGATCGGTGTGCTGGCCCGGGATGGCATCCTGGATGGTGATCGCCGCCTGCCGCTGGATTTCATCCTCATGGACTGCCCACCGAGCCTTGGCCTGCTCACCGTCAATGCGCTGGCGTTCGCCCGTGAGGTGATCGTCCCGATGCAGACTCATTTCCTGGCCCTGGAAGGGCTGGGGAGATTGCTCAAGACCGTCTTTCTGGTCAGCCAATCGTTCAACCCGGCGCTGCTGGTCTCGGGGGTCGTTCTGTGTATGCATGAGACGCAAACGCTCCTGGCGACCGAGGTCGTGCGCGATCTGCAGGCCTATCTGGATCAGAACAGAAAGCTCGAGATGCCCTGGTCCGAGGCGGTGATCTTCCAGCCGCCCATTCGACGCAACATTCGACTGGCCGAGTGCCCGAGTTTCGGCAAAACCGTCTTCGATTACGCTCCGCAATCCAATGGCGCCGAGGATTACGATCGACTCGCCGGCTCGGTCATCGCACATACTTCGCACCTGGGCCGGCCGGCGCTTTTCGATCTGCCGCAGGCCGACAGCCTGGTTGGAGAGATTCCGGAGTTCGATGAATCGCCGCCCCGACGGCCGCGCCCAAGACCGTGGGCCGACATTCCGTCAAGCTCTGGACAAACCGCCGGAGAATCGAGGGCATGACCAGTGAGGATCAGCGTTGGATGGAGATGGCGATCGATGTCTGTCGTCGCGGCATCGGTGCGGGACAGTCCCCCTTCGGTGCCGTGATTGTCCGGGACGGCCAGATCCTGTCGTGTTCCCACAACACCGTCTGGCGCGATCACGATCCCACGGCCCACGCGGAAGTGCGCGCGATCCGCGAGGCCTGCGCGCAAACGGGGTCGCCGTGGCTCGAAGATGCGGTCATCTATTCCACGACCGAGCCGTGCCCCATGTGTTTCAGCGCGATTCACTGGGCGAGAATCCGCCGTATCGTCTATGGAGCGGTGATCGCCGATGCCGGCGACGCCGGGTTTCGCGAATTGTCCATCAGCAATCGTCAGATGAAATCCCTGGGTGGAAGCGAAGTGGAACTGGTTGAAGGGTTCATGGCCGAGGAATGTGCGAAGCTGTTTGATGAATGGAAATCCGCCAGTCGCGGCAGCGCTTACTGAACGAGGCTTTCGTCCTCCCGTGGTGTGAAAGCAAGTTGATTCAAGGTCATCCCCGCTTGGCTGATCGAGAGCCCGGCGCCCGGCGCATGCGGACCATCGGAAGCTTCGACCGGGACACCTCGGCTTGAGTGGTGCCACAGTGATGGTCGCCAACTTGATTCAATTGGGATCCGCCTATGAGTGATGTCACAGGGCCAAGGCAACGCGAGCATCCGTCTCCGGCCGATCTGGCGATCGATGTTCACTGCCATCTGCTGCCCCGAGTCGATGATGGCGCGAAGAATGACGATGAAGCGGTCGAGTGCGTGCATGCGCTGGCTGACATGGGTTATCGCGGCTCGGTGCTGACCCCCCACATCGCTTACCGCTCGTTCCGTGGCAAGGAGGATGATCTTCGGGTGCGGTTCGAGAAGTTTCGGAGTCGGGTACATGACCGGCTGCCCGATGACTACCGATTGGCCCTCGGGGCCGAATACATGCTTGATGACATTTTCATGGACCGTCTTTACCGCTCGCCGGAGAAGCTTTTGACGTTCGGCCCGGATCGCGGCGTCATCCTGTTGGAGTTGCCGCGATCGTTTGCTCCGCCATTTCTGGATCAAGTTCTGCGCGACCTGTCACTCATGGGTGTTGTGCCCGTTCTTGCCCACATCGAACGGTATACCTATGCGTTCCTGGATGAAGGGGCCGATCTGAGGCGTTGGCGTGAGAGCGGAGCCTTGCTGCAAGTCAACGTCGGCGCCTTTGCGGGGAGTTTCGGCGATGGGTGCCGCAGCGCGGCGGTTACGTGCTGGGAGCGTGGGTGGATCGATCTGCTCGGCACCGATCTGCACGCGGCATCGAGTCTGAAATCGATCAAGGATGGATGGAATGCCATCCGTGCCTTGGAGCCCGGTCCGGGCCATGGCTTGTCGGGCCAATCCCGACTGTTATCTCGAAGCTCGCCCTGACCAGGGGTTGCCGGGGCCCGATGCTCGGCCGTCAGGGGGTGGATTCGATGCCGGGCGGTGGTTTGTTGGGTTGAAGCCGGGCTGTTAAGCTATTTGCGTGTTTTGGTGTCGGCGCGGGTGAGGGGCATCTCAAGTCGCGCTGAGGGTTGGCAATCAGGAGATATATCATGGAATGGTTCCCTTCCAGTCTGCTGCTAATGAATGCGGGTAACGGCAATGGCAATGACGCCAACGGTGAGGCGGCCAATGGTCAGGAAGCGGCCGGACCACGGCCTGTCGATGTCGATGGGGTTCTGGCCGGGGATACCGATGCCCTGATGTCGGTGGCGGTGGATTACGGTTTGCCGCTGATCTGGGCGATCGTGATCCTGATCGTGTCCCTGATCGTCGGGAAGATCCTGGCGGGCATGGCGGTGAATTCGATGAACCGGGCCAAGGTTGACCAGACCCTGGGGCGTTTCTTCGGCCGGATCATCTACTACCTGGTGCTGGTCATCGGTTTGACCTTTGCGCTGAGCAAGTTCGGCATCAACATCACCACTTTCGCGGCGGTGCTGGCGGCGGCCGGATTCGCCATCGGCATGGCCCTGTCGGGAACATTGAGCAACTTCGCCTCGGGGGCCATGCTTCTGATTTTCCGGCCCTTCCGGGTCGGCGATGTGGTCAGCGTCGCCGGCATCACGGCCAAGGTCAACGAAATCGAACTGTTCACCACCACGTTCGATACGCCGGACAATCGACGAATCATCATCCCCAACGGCGCGATCTATGGCGGCAACATCGAGAACATCAGTCATCATGCCGAGCGGCGAGTGGATGTGAACGTGGGCGTGGAGTATTCGGCCGACCTGGACCAAACGCGTGAAGTTCTGGGCCGCGCTGCTGAGTCGCTGAAGGAGAAGATGGTCGAAGGTGAGGGGCGTGGCTACGCGGTGGTGCTGCTGGACCTTGGTGATTCATCAGTGAACTGGGTGGTTCGGTTCTGGTGCAAAGCGCCCGATTTCTGGGCTGTCAAGGATGCCCTGACGCGTGCGGTCAAGCGCCATCTGGATGAGGCGGGCCTTGGTATTCCGTTCCCGCAGATGGATGTCCATCTGAAGGGACAGTCGCCAAGCTGAACACCCGCCCTGGTCGGCACGTATGAAGTTGGGGCCTGGTCGGGAGCATCCGCTTCCCGGTACTGTTATTTGCCTTCAATGGGCGGAAATGGTGCGTGGTTGGGAATAACCTTTGTAACGTCATTGGTCGATAAACACGGGAAAGCCCGTCGGCCGCTGGTCTTTGCCGGGGCTGGCAACGGGAGGTAAGATATGAATTGGAAAGCATTTGCGGCGTTATCTTTGGGGTTGGCGGTGATGACGGGATGTGCCGGGTCATCCGCCCGCGACACCAGCGGCCTGGCATCCGGGATCAATCTGCCCCGACCGGCCGAGCCGACCACGGCTCAGTTCCGGATCGAGGCCGAGATTGTGCCCGATGCTCGGCTGGTCCGAGAGGATACGACTCCGGTCTGGCATCATGGTCGATTCGGCTATCTTCCGGGGCGCGAGCTGGTTCTGGTGGTCAGTCGCATCACCTCGACGGAGGTCTACGCCCGGACCGATGGTGGCCCTCGTGAAACGATCCGCACCGAGCGGCAGGATCGATTTCTCGAGCGACTGTGGATCGCGATTCCCGGCGACCTGAACGTGGGCGATGTTCTGCGGATTCAGGAGATCGAGAATGACCGTCGATTGGGCTACGACCGCGGCGATGTGGGACGCGAGCAGTACAGCGAGCCCTTCCGTGCCCTGGGGACGTTGGAGATCAAGTCGCTGACCGACCATGAGGCGGTCATCGAACTGGACGTTGTTGTGCGGCCGCAGCGGCACCGGGATTGGCGCGTCGCGCAGACGTTCTCGCTCGGCCTCGCCAAGGCCCCGACCTACGCCACCGCCGCGGATCCCAATCGCGTTCCCTGGGTGATTCGCGATGCGGCTCCGGATATTTCCTCGATCTTCACGCCGCCTCGGACACTGGGCACAGCGCCTGAGGTCCCCACGATCGATCAGGTGGCCACTTCCCGAGATGCCGAGCGCCGCCAATCTGAAGGTGAGCGGTCGACAACCCGGGCAACGCAGGATTCGGCCAGAGGCGGATCGCAGGACGGTGAGCTGCGCTCGGCCATCGTTGGAAGCTGGAGCGTTCGCACGCCGCAGTGGGAACTGAAGATGCAATTCGAGCCCAACGGCCGTTTCGCCTACAGTTCAGAGCGACAGGGCGGCAATTTCTCGCCCGGCATCAAGCGCGGCGAATACTCGGTGGAAGACGGAAAGCTGGTCATGCGCGTCACATCGTTCGACTTCGATGGCGAGGACCACATGCGTCACCTCGGGACGGGTAGTGATGCGGTGATCATTCTGGACGCCACCCCCGTGGACGACAAGCTGCGCCTGAAGGGTGATTTCAAGGATCGCGAGGGGCGAATGGACGTCTTCTTCGATCGAGCCAAGTTTCCATCAATGCTTTCGAGTCGTTGACCCTCGAATCGCTCACGATGGCCTTATCGAGAAATGAAGCCCGGTCCTTGTCGTGGATGGGTTTCGCACCGGAACTCTCAGCGGTGATTCAGATTGCCGGGGGTCATTCCCAGATATCATTTCGCGTAAAGACCAGGAGGGCGTTTGATGCCGTTCGTTCCGCATCACCCGATGGACTGGCCGGGCGTCGATGGAGACTTGGTTCCGTCGTCGGGTTTTACCGGCTTGGAGCGGCTGGATGCGGTGGGAATGGAGTGGCCAAGGAGTTCAAGCTTGCGCTCCAGCGTGTTGCTCATGGTGCTCAGTGATGTGGACATCAGGAAATCCTTGAGCGAGGTGCGGATGCGCGACCATTGCTCGTGTTGAGGACACGGCTGGGCATCATCGCACTTGGCAAGGCCAACCACACATTCATCAAGGCGCGAGACACCATCAATGGCCGCGACGATGTCGTAGACGGAAATCTGGTCAGCCGGCCGGGAGAGCGCAAAACCTCCGCCTCGGCCTTTGGCGCTGATCAGAAGGCCCTTGCGAACCAGATCCTGAAAGATTTTGGCCACAAAGTGGCGCGGCAGGTCGGTCCCCCCGCACAATTCGTCAAGAAGGACATATCCGTCCGGTCTCATGACGGCCAGGCGACTGAGGGCACGAATCGCATATGAGCATGCACTTGAGTAGATCATTTTCAGGACTCCCGAACCGCGATCAGCCGGACAATGAAACCCTTGGGGGATGCGGGCCGGCATCCGGGGAACACGGCATGCCTTGCCAGACGTGCCATCCACGAATCCGAAAAGTTCGAATGCTTTCCGGCCAGATCACCAGACCATATTAGCACACAATCTTTTGATCTGTAAAGTTCAGCGGACTTAACATTCCACAATGCCACCTCCGCCGCGACTGTTTTGCGTAAAATGATGCGGATGGCCCCATTTAAGCGTCGGGCTCTGCGTTGCTCCGGGTCGACAAGCCGTCGTCGATCCGCATAATTCCCCTTGATGAGCATCCAATGCATTAACGGCGCTTATGTGGCCGATACCGCCCGGATCGTCGGCGAGGTGACGCTCGGCCGGGACTGCAACGTCTGGTATGGGGTTTCCATGCGAGGCGATGTCGCGGCAATCGAGATCGGTGAGCAGACCAGCATTCAGGACAATACGGTGGTTCATTGCGATAAGGGGTTTCCCAACCGCATCGGCAACGCGGTGATTGTCGGTCACGGAGCCATTTGCCACGGCGTCCTGGTCGATGATGGGTCGATGATCGGGATGGGGGCGATCCTTCTGGCGGGTACGCGGGTTGGACCGGGATCGATCGTTGCCGCCGGCGCTTTGCTCGCCCCGGGAACGGAAGTTCCAGCCGGCATGGTCGCCATGGGCTCGCCGGCAAAGATCGTGCGACCGGTCAATGAGCGCGAGAAACAGTACCTGCTCGACATTCCCGCCAGATATGTGGAGATGGCCCGACTCCATGCCAAGGGGAAAGACCGCAGGGTCCTGCCCTGGCCGCCAGGTCCGTAGTCCTTCTCGAATCGGCTACGATACCCCTCAGCCAGCGCCCGGCCGGGCGCGCACCGCTGCTTCCTTCTGGAGTCTTCCTTGGCCATTGAAACCGTCGAACCGATCGGTCCGCGAATTCTGATCCGAAAGGATGAAGATCGCAAGACCACCAAAGCCGGCATACACCTTCCGGACAAGATCGAAATTCCCACGCTCACCGGGCGTGTCGTGTCCATCTCCGCGCAGGTCGAATCCGACAGCAATTATCCGATCCGCCAGTACGATCGGGTGCTTTTCAATCCGCGAGAGGCGATTCCCGTGGATTTTGAAGGCGATAATAGGCTCTTCGTGGTGCCTGTCGAAAATGTCGTGGCGGTGTTCCGAAAAGGGGAGTGATCGGCTGGATGAATCAGAGCTTCCCCAAGGCCATGGCGATCGAGCCGATCGAACCGTTCTGCGCAACCCTGCTCCTGCCGGGTTCCAAGAGTCTGACCAATCGTGCCATGCTGCTGGCGGCACTGGCCGAGGGCGAAAGTCTGCTGGAGCACGTTCTGGTTGCTGACGATGCCCGGGTGATGCATCAGGCGCTCGAATCGCTGGGTGTGTCGATCTCGGTTCAGGATGTTGAATCCGGCCCGAGCGTTCGGATCACCGGGACGGGCGGACGGCTGGGCCGCCCTGATGCGTCTTTCTCGATTTTTCTTGGTAATGCCGGAACGGCGACCCGATTTCTCACCGCCGCGCTGGCCATGGGACACGGCCGCTTTCATCTGCATGGCGTCGCCCGCATGCATCAGCGGCCCATCGGTGAACTGGTCAATCCGCTTCGTGAGCTTGGCGCATCAATTGAGTATCTTGAAGCAGAGGGTTGCCCGCCGCTGGAGATGGTTGGTCGGCCGCTTCGAGGAGGAACGCTGGCCATTGGCTCCACGCTTTCCAGTCAGTACATCAGCGCGCTGATGCAGATCGGACCTCTACTCGATGGCGGCCTGACTCTGGAGCTTCAGAAGCCGATCACGAGCCTTCCCTACATCCAGATGACCGCGCGGCTGATGGAGCGGTTTGGCGTCACCATCGACCACAGCGAAGATTTTGCCCGACTCCGGATCAATCCGGGCGGGTATCATCCGGTGCGATTACGGATCGAACCGGATGCCTCGGCCGCAAGTTATTTCTGGGCCGCCGCCGCACTGCTGCCGGGCAGCCGCTGCCGTATCGAAGCCCTGGATTCATCCAGCCTGCAGGGTGATGTCGGCGTGGTCGGCGTGCTGGAGCGTATGGGGGCCAAAGTCCATTGGGAGGCTCAAGCCGTTGAAGTGACATCGCCGGATGATGGGCGCCTGCGTGGCGTGGATGTGGACCTGAGCGGTATGCCGGATGTGGCGCAGACCCTGGCGGTGGTCGCCCTGTTCGCCGATGGCCCAAGTCGATTCCGGGGTATCGGCAATCTACGGGTCAAGGAGACCGATCGCCTGGCGGCACTGGAGAATGAACTATCCAAGCTTGGAGCCCGAGTCATCATCGATGGCGATGATCTGGAAATCCATCCGCCCGGAGGCGGCCTACAGCCGGCGCGGATCGCAACCTATGATGATCATCGAATGGCGATGAGCTTTGCGCTGGCCGGATTGCGTTCACCAGGCGTGGTCATTGAAGACCCGGGCTGTGTTTCCAAGTCTTTTCCTGAGTATTTCGAGTATCTTCAACGCCTGGCGGCCTCCCCCGCCCGGCGGTGACGTCCGCGGTTGAAACGGCAAGGCCTCAGGGAAAGGCGGATTTTGGGCCAATCGTCCCCATCTCATCGAAGAGCGTTCTGGCGCACCGCCCGGGTCATCGGGCGTTATCGGTTGTATCTTACGATCGGCATCGTCGCGGTGGTCGTTTCATCGCTCTGCTTCGGCGCGGGTCTGGGCATGGTGCTGCCGGTGATGCATCTGCTGTTGCAGGAGCAGCACACTCTGGATGAGTTGGTTTTCCGGTACATCGGTGGCGGGCCCGAGCGGGGTGTCGGCTTCTTGCATGATGCCGGCGACATGCTGGCTTCGGTTGTGGCCGATGATCCGTTTCGTGCTTTCCTGCAGGTCATCGGCATCGTGTTGCTGCTGACCGTGGTGGGCAATGCGTCCCGGTATGTTCACGGCATCATGGCCATCACCATCGCCCATCGCGCGGCGATGATCTGGCGCGGCCGGCTCTTCCGGCATCAGCTTCGACTTCCCTACCCCGTCCTGATGGCGCAGGGCTTTACCAACTCCATCAGCCGCGTGCTCAATGACACGGCCAAGCTCACGGCGGGCTACCAGGCCATCCTCGGCCGTGCGGCGCTCGAGGTGGGCAAGATGATCGCAGCGCTGACCGCGGCGTTCATCATCAACTGGCGCCTGACGCTCATGGCGTTGCTGGTCGGCCCGCTGATCGCCCTGGTGACCGGATACGCCGGTCGTCGAATCCGGAAGGCGACGCGAAAGGTGCTCGAGAGCGTTCGCGAGATTCTGGGTGTCGCCCGTGAATCGTTGAGCCATCCCAAGGTCGTCAAGGTACACGATGCTGAAAGCTACGAGGGGCTTCGATTCCGCCGCGCCGATCAGAAGATATACGAGCAGCAGATGGTCGTTCGTCACGCCAGGGCGATGCTTTCTCCGGTCAATGAAGTGCTTTCGCTCCTGGGTGTGATGATCGTCGCCGTGATCGCGGCCTGGTTCGTGCTTCGTCAGAACACGCCGGCCGAAGAGTTTCTCGCGGTCATGGGCGCCCTGATCGCCGCGGGCTCCAGTGTCAAGCCGCTGACCAACCTGCACTCGGAACTCCGCGAAGCTGATGTGGGCGCTGAGCGGTTGATGGAGGCCATGGCCTCGCCGACCGAGCCCCTGGACCCGGCCTCCTCGCGTCACTTGCCGGTCCTGCCCAGGCACCACCGGAGCATCGAGTTCAGCGGCGTGCTCTACCGATATCCGGGTGCCGCGGCGGCCGCCCTCGACGGCGTGGACCTCCACATCCAGCACGGCTTGCGCGTCGCCGTGGTCGGTGCCAATGGGTCGGGCAAGACCACGTTGCTGAGCCTGGTGCCCCGCCTTCTCGAACCCGACCGGGGCTGCGTCAGGATTGATGGCGTGGATATCGCCGGCTGCAATCTCCGCTTGCTTCGACGCCAGATCGCGGTGGTCACCCAGGAGAGTGTCCTGTTCTCCGATACCATCGCGCGAAACATCGCTTACGGCATGATGGGCGCTCCCCTCGCCGATGTCGAACGCGCCGCCCGGGTCGCCCATGCCCATGAGTTCATCGAACCCCTGCCCGATGGCTACAACACCATGCTCGGTGATGGCGGATCAGGCTTGAGCGGCGGGCAGCAGCAGCGAATCTGCATCGCCAGGGCCATACTCCGCGATCCGGCGATCCTCATTCTGGATGAGGCAACCAGCCAGGTCGATGCGGAAAGCGAAGAGAAGATCAATGCCGTATTGCGCGAGTTCAGTGTGGGACGAACCACGTTCATCATCGCCCACCGGCTGAGCACCGTCATCGATTGCGATCTCATCGTGGTGATGGACCGGGGCCGGATCATCGCCCAGGGCACGCACGAGCAACTGCTGGAACACTGCACCGCCTATCGCCTGCTCACGCAGACTCAGCTTCACGGTTCTCGATCCGCTTCGGGCCGTCAAACAGGCATTGCTGCGCCGTGATCACCGCCGCGCGGGGTTCAAGGCGAATCCACGCGCTGCGGCGGCGCTGATCGGTCAGGATCACGCGTCCGGCAAGTCGATCATCCCGGCCGAAAACCTCCCGCACGCGATCCGGATGATTGCACTGGCGGCTTCGATGCAGCAGCACCACCCAGCGCGGACAGCCCGTCGGGGATGCATCCATGATGCCGCGCACGACCTGGAATGACTGCTCGTTGGAAAGATGGCCCAGTTCGCCCATGATCCGGCGCTTGAGAAAGGCCGGGCGATCGCTTCGGGATTGCAGCTCCGGATCGTAGTTGCTTTCGATGGCCAGAAGGTCCAGGCCGCCATCACCACTGAACCGATCGATCAACTCCGGCGGCGCTGCGCCAAGGTCCGTGGCGTAGCCCAGCGAGACCCGTGAAGGCCCGGTGTGATAGTCAAGGCGAAAGCCGATGGTGCCCTTCTGATCATGCGGCAGATGCACCGCGGTGACTTCCAGCGAATCGATCGGGCTGAAGGTATCGCCGAACGGCCGCACCAGCCCGGCCTCGATCAGGTCAGCGCCCTCGGGAAGTCGGCTGAAGCTCTTCTGATGCCACCGATGAACGTAGATCGGAATGCGCTTGGCCAGGGTGGTCTGCTTCCAGTTGCCTCGCCAGTGATCGCGGTCAAGGTGGGTCAGGCAGATCGCCGCCAGTGAATCCAGCGTCAGCCCGGCCTGCTCCAGCCGCCGTCGCGTGGTGAAGGGGCCAAAGCCGGCATCGATCAGAATGGCTTGCGCCTGGCCGGCTCCGGCTTCCTCGGACGGGCGGCCCAGACCGCGGTGTTCATCCGCATCAAACCGAACAACACTGCAATTGCCGCCCGAGCCGCTTCCCAGGACGCACAGACTCATCCCCCGTGCCCGGCCCATTGACGACCGGGGCGATGGCCTGGCCGTGCGAGTCGGCCCGGCTTTGCCTCCAACGTGAAGCGGGATTCTCTCGCGTGAGGACTCCACGGGGGCTTCTCCGGGTGCCTGGGCCGAAGGCCGATGAGCAAAAAGATCAAGCTGAAGCGGGCTTCGTCTGGACATCCGTGTCTACCTGCACATCAACCATGGAAGCTCCCCAGAATACACGGTGATCGCCGGGATCGCTCGGAGATTTCCGTGGCAGGCCCGCACTTTCGCGTTCAGCCATTCCCGGTGTTCGTCGAGGGCGGGTTGGCGGCGTGATTCAGGGCGCGGATCATGGCCAGCCGTCTGGAGACCGACTGGAACCCAAGCTCCTGATAGAGCTTCATGGCCGGTGTGTTCAACTCATCCACGGCAAGCTGAACCAGCCCCAGCCCACGCCGATGGGCTTGGGCCAACGCATGACGCATCAGCAGTCGGCCCAGCCGCTTTCCGCGGAGATGCGGGCCCAGCCCCAGGTACACCAGCTCGAGACAGGAACGCGCCGGGTGCGGGTTCAGCAGCACCACGCCTTCGGCGCGGCCATGGGCATGGATGCACCACCACAAATCCGGATCGAACTGGCCAACCGCACGGTGTCCGGCGATCACATCGTCCGTCGTCCGAAGGCCGAGCAATCGCGGGCAGTCGAGCGTGCCTTCGTAGCTCCGCTCGATGCCCCGCGCAAAATCGCCCTCCAGCTCGGGCCGGAATCTTGATAGCGTGAAACTTGGGTCGACCGTCCGCACCGCGACTTCCGGTCGCCGGACACTCCCCAGCGCCGCCAGATCGTCTGATCCGCCGGCCCGTTCCATGTAGACCAGGTGAGCCAACGGCTCAAAACCGGCGGAGGCGAAGACCTGAATCTCGGCGCTCTGATGCGGTTCGGCCAGGGTTTGCAGGATCGAAAACCGCTCGGGAGGTTGCCGGCCGCAGACCGCATCGAGCAACTGGCCCGCGGCGTCCGGGTAATCGGCGCTGCCGGCGGGCGAGATAAAGACCACCGCCGTCCGGCCGACACATGGCACAAGCAGCACCACCGCCGCCGGCTCATCGCCTCGCCAGGCGGCCCAGAGTTCATCGGTCGCCCAAGGCTCGGAGGCGGCCAGGGCTATGAACTGGTCCGCCGCCATCTCTCCGCCCCGCGCCTTGCCGGTCAGCAGCAACCCGAGCATTCGGCGGCGCCGGCCCGGCTCGACCGGCCGGATGACATACCTCGCCCTCGGATCGGCGGCTGATCGCCGCGCTGTGTCCGGGTTGGATGGAGGCTGCGTCGTGCTCATGGGATGAAAGCGGACATCAGGGGAGAGCCGGCCGACCATGGCGTTGGGGGCCGGAGCTCGCCCGGCCGGGCCGGTTTGACCCCGCCGGGGACCGGTTTAGAATGCCATCATATCGGGGCTTTGCTTTCGGCGATTGGACCGTTTCGACGCCGGAAGCGGATAAACTCCTTGGGCGGGCGACATTGGCCGATCGCCGACCGGCCCCAACCTCGTGGCCCGCCGCCAGGCGATCGGCGATTCTGGAGCAATCGACATGAGTAAGCATAGTCGTCAGTGGATGCTTTTGGGCATGGCGATGGCCGTTGCGATTGGCGGGTTGATCGCGCAGCCGACAACCGAGGCCCGTCCGCTTCATGCCCGGCCCGATGTCCTGCCCCAGTCCTGGAATCTGACCTTCACCCACGATGCCCCCAGGCCCATCCCCGTGCGGATCGGCGATAGGACGCAGTGGTTCTGGTACATGACCTATAAGGTCGTCAACGAAACCGACGCCGATCAACTCTTCGTGCCCAACATCGTCATGGCGACCAACACCGGCAAGATCACCATCGCCAACGATGACATCCCCCTGGACGTTTTCGATGCCGTGAAGCGCCGGATCGACAACCCGCTGCTCGAAAGCCCAAATTCGGTGATCGGTCGCATCCTCCGCGGCCCGGACTATGCCCGCGAGTCGGTCGCCATCTGGCCCGCCACCGAGCCGGAAGTCAGCACCATCCGCATCTTCGTCGGCGGCATCAGCGGCGAAACCGCCGAGGTCCGCAACCCGCGAACCAATGAAACGTTCCTCGTGACCCGCACACTCATGCTCACCTATGACCTGCCGGGCAAGCCTGATACGATCCAGTTCCAGCCGGTGGTGTTCGAAGGCCGTCGCTGGATCATGCGCTAAGACCGGCTCTTCGATCGGCCGTCGCCGCCGGGGTGTCGCCCGTTCGCCGGGCCGATTTCAAAGGACTCAAGCCATTGATCATCGTGACCTCGCTTATCGGTTCGGCCCTGGTTCTGCTGGGCTTTGGCGTTTTCTTTGGCAGTGATGCCACGGGGGCCGAGAAGTGGACCTCGCTGATCCCCGCGGTGTTCGGCGTGATTCTCGTGGCCCTGGCCGCCGCAGGCTCCCGGTCGCCCGGCGCACGCAAGCATGCAGCGCACGCGGCGGTGGTGCTGACCACGCTCGGCTTCATCCTGTCCATGGGAAGGCTGGTGCCCTCGCTGTTCGCCGATGGGCCGATCAACCAGCGCGCGGCCTTCAGCCTCACCGCCATGGCCGTGCTCTGCCTGCTGCATGTGTGGTTCTCGATCCGCTCATTCATCCATGCGCGGCGGGAGCGGAAGATCGCCGAGGCTAAAGCCAAGTCCGCTGGGCCCGGTCCGACCTAGCCGGGATCGGTTTCCCGGGCCGCGGGGTTACCTCCCCACGGGACATCGAAGTTGTACGGACCCATTCAGCGGGGGGGCGTAGCTCAGTGGTTAGAGCAGGCGACTCATAATCGCTCGGTCGCGGGTTCGAATCCTGCCGCCCCCATTCCCGGCCGACACCCAACATCGACTACTGGCCCCGCGGTGCCCCGCCTTCATCGCGCCGCGTTGATGCCGGGGCCGATGGCCGCTAGCGTAGCGTCATGAGCAAGAAAACCCCCGGCAAGAAATCAGCCCCCGACGGTGAGGATGTCGGCACGCCCGAAGAGCACCAGTCGCTGGCCGACACTTCCGAATCCGAAGACCCCAAGCCCGAGCTTGCCCGCGATCGGCAGCCCAAGCCCAAGGATGGAAAAAAGGGCCGCAAGCGATCCTGAACCGTATCACGCCTCCGGGATGGGATTGTGGCGATGCACCCGCGCCCCCGGATCCGCGCCCCCGGACCCGCCGCGCCCGATCTGGCGCGATGGCCCCGCCGATGCCGATGCGCACCAGGCCCGACCCGGCCATGAAAAAAGGCGGCGACCCGAAGATCGCCGCCTGGTTCAGTGGTCATGGTCAGGCACCGCCGATCACTTCTTGTCGCCGGTGACCGCCTCCTGGGGTTCGGAGGAAGTGCGGGCGGGCTTGCCGTTGCCGGCGACCAGTTCATCGCCGAGCATCTGCTTGACGCGTTCGGATTCGCCGACCGTGCTCTCGATCTCATCGCCGCGCAATGCCCCGACGGCTTCGGCCCGCGCGGCGGCATCCTCGAGGTCTTCCTCGCGGGTCGGGGCGATCTCCTCGACCGGCTCGGCCAGCTTGCGAACCCGCAGGTTCAGGTAGTCCTTGAAGCCCGTGCCCGCGGGGATCAGGTGACCCAGCAGCACGTTCTCCTTCAGGCCCACCAGCGTATCCACCTTGCTGGCCAGTGATGCCTCGGTCAGCACCTTGGTCGTCTCCTGGAAGCTGGCACCCGAGAGGAAGCTTTCGCTTTGCAGCGATGCCTTGGTGATGCCCAGCAACAGCGTCTTGCCCGTGGCGGGCTTGCACTTGACGACCTTGGCCGCGTCCTTGCCTTCGGCCTCGGCACGGGCGTTGGCGTCCTTGAGCTCGCTCTTGGTCACCAGCGAGTTGACCACCAGGCTCGTGCCGCCGGGTTCCTTCACGCGGCCGAGCTTGGCGATCCGCTCGTTCTCCTCGCGGAGGCGGAACTTATCGACCACCTCATTGGGCAGCAGGTTGGTATCGCCGGGAGTATCGACCTTCACCTTGCGGAGCATCTGGCTCAGGATGATCTCGATGTGCTTGTCATCGATCGTCTGGCCCTGGGCGCGGTAAACGGTCTGGACTTCATCCAGCAGGTAGTTGAAGAGGGCCTCATCGCCCTTGATCCGCAGGATGTCGTGCGGTACCAGCGGCCCATCGATCAGCGGGTCGCCGGCCTCGACACGGTCACCGGCGTGGACCAGCAGATGCCGATCCTGGGGAACATGGTGCTCGTGCTCGATACCGCTTTCCGAGCGGACGATGATGGTCATCTTGCCCTTGCGCTTATCACTGCGAAGCTCGACGCCGCCTGAGATTTCGGCCAGCACGGCCGCTTCCTTGGGCTTGCGGGCCTCGAACACCTCGGTCACGCGCGGCAGACCACCGACGATGTCGGCCGTACCCTTGGCTTCGCGCGGCTGGCGGGCGAGCATACGGCCAGCTTGTATCTTCTCGCCGGGCTTAACTTCGATGCGCGCCTTGGCTGGCAGATAGTGGAAGTCGAGGATCTTGCCAGGCTCGCCTTGGGCGAGTTCGAAAACACTAAATTCGAAGTTGGCCCGGATATGTTCGGACAATTCTTCCTGAGATATCTTTGAGCCCTTCTGGTCCTCCAATTGAGCCTTAACGTTGTTGGCAAACTGCGACACGGTAGTGTTGCCCGCGTAGGAATACTGCACCACATCAAGAAGGGGATTCGTCTTTCCCCCTGCGTACATGACGAACCCATCCTGAATCGTTCCGTTCTTTGGTCGAAATGCAATCAAACCATAGGTTTTCTTGTGACCGGCTGTGTTGCGGAAATTTGGGTCATCTGGTCCATCGAACCACATTGTTGTCGCAGTAAATCTCTCGACCACTCGTGGAACCAGCGGTGCAAGTTCACCCAAATTGTTCTGAGGTTCCTTGGACACACTCTTGTTTAGCTTGCACTTGAGTTCCGCGACTATTGAGTCACGCAGCGCACGGATACTGGCATCGTCATAGCCGATAACTGTGTCCTCAATAAAGATTCGCGGGTGCTTTTCGCCCTTGTGTTCGATAACGACGAGGGCATCGCCGGTTTCTTCGAGGAGTTTGGCCAATGCATCGCCGCTGAGGCGGTCCTGGCCTCGGGTGACCGAGCCGGCACCCTGTCGCTCGAAGCGGACGGTTTCACCCAGTTCGATGTCTTCGAAACGAACGCGACCATCCTTCTCAGCCAAAATTGGGATTCGATGGGGATCCCATCGCACAAGAATCTTGCCTTTTCGCACTTCCTGCTTGTCTTCTACCCATACGACTGCTCCGTACGGCACTTTGAATCGCTCGAGTTCACGATCCTTGTCGTCGACAATCAGGAGATCGCCAGATCGTTTGAGGGCAACGTACCCTCGCGTTTCAGTGGTTTCTTTGGTAGTACCATCCGGAAGCGCCTTCTGACGGTTGATCGCTTCCTCCCCTGTCTTCTTGTCCGCCACCCAAGCTTCCTCGCCCAGGCTAGGTTGCTCTCTGGCAACATCAAGATTCTGGTATTTCACAATGCCAGAAAAGCTCGCCCGAAACTCCGTATCCACCAGCGATCGCTGACCGATGCCGCCGGTGTGGAAGGTTCGCATCGTAAGTTGCGTGCCCGGCTCGCCGATCGACTGAGCGCCGATGATGCCCACGGCCATGCCCTGTTCGACCAGGCGGTTGGCCGAAAGGTCGTTGCCGTAGCACAGGGCGCAGACGCCGGCACGACAATCGCAGGTCAGCGGAGAGCGAACGGTAACGCCCTCCACTCCGAGGGATTCGATCTTGCGGGCAGCTTCATTAGTGATAACCGTGTTGGCGTCAACGATCAGTTCATCAGTGATTGGATTACGGATGGTCTCGCAGGCGATGCGGCCGGTGATCTGCTGGCGCAGCGGCACATCGATCTCCTCGCCTTTGTAGATCGCCCGCTTGCGCACACCGCGCATCGTGCCGCAGTCGTGTTCGGCGATGAACACATTCTGGGCCACATCGGCCAGCTTACGGGTCAGATAGCCCGAGTCGGCGGTCTTGAGCGCCGTATCGGCCAGGCCCTTACGCGCGCCGTGGGTCGAGCTGAAGAACTCGATGACCGAAAGGCCCTCGCGGGCGTTGGCCTTGATGGGCGTCTCGATGATCTCGCCCGAAGGCTTGCTCATCAGGCCGCGCATGCCGGCGAGCTGCTGAATCTGGCTCACATTGCCTCGGGCGCCCGAGTCGCTCATGATCCACACCGGGTTCACGTACTTGTGGCCTTCGGTGGATTCGATCGGAACCGGCTGGTCGTTGTCATCGCGCCGGTCGGCCTTCAGCTCCTGGAGCAGCACCTTGGTGATCTCCTCACGGCAGTGGAACCAGATATCCAGCAACTGGCTGTACCGCTCGCGTTCGGTGATGGCACCGGCCTGGTAGCTCTTTTCGATGCGATCGGCCCGCTTCTGCGATGCGGCGATGATCTCGAACTTCCGCGTGGGCACGCGAAGGTCGGTCAGGCCGAAGGAAATCCCCGCGATCGTCGAACGCTTGAAGCCGGTGTCCTTGAGCCGGTCGAGCAGTTCCAGCGTCGCCGGTCGGCCGTTGTAGGCGTAGGTGTCGGCGATTACGCGGCTGCATCCCTTCTTGCCCAGGGCGCAATTGTAGAACGGCATGTCGTCGGCCAGGATGTCGTTGAAAATCAGCCGGCCGATGGTCGTCAGGATGCGGCCGGTCTCGGGCCACGGCTTGACATCGCCGGTCTGGCTGTCCACGACGCTGACGTAACGATCGCCGGCGATCTTGACCACGATCGGATCGTGGATGCCGACCTTCTTGAAGTCGTAGGCCAGCATGGCTTCATCGATGCTGCGGTATTCCGGAACGCCGCGCATCTTCCCGATCATCTCGTCGCTGAGATCGCCGCTGCGGTGGAGCAGTTCTTTGACCAGGTCTTCGGCGGGCGGCTCGGGCATCAGGGTGATGTAGTAGACGCCCAGCACGATGTCCTGGCTGGGGCTGATGATCGGCTGTCCGTTGGCCGGCGAGAAGACGTTGTGGGGCGAGAGCATCAGGATGTGGGCTTCGGCCTGGGCCTCGACGCTCAGCGGCAGGTGGACGGCCATCTGGTCGCCATCGAAGTCGGCGTTGAAGCCGGTACACACCAGCGGGTGGATGCGGATCGCGTTGCCTTCGACCAGCACCGGCTCGAAAGCCTGGATGCCCATGCGGTGTAGCGTCGGGGCGCGGTTGAGCAGCCCCGGATGCTGGTGGATGACCTGCTCGAGAATGTCCCACACCTCCGGGTCCCGGCGCTCGAGCATCTTCTTGGCGCTCTTGATCGTGTCGGCCAGGCCCTGGTCCTTGAGCTTGCGGATGATGAACGGCTGGTAAAGCTCCAGGGCGATCTTCTTGGGCAGACCGCACTGGTAGAGCTTCAGTTCCGGGCCGATGACAATGACCGAGCGGGCCGAGTAATCCACGCGCTTGCCCAGCAGGTTCTCGCGGAAGCGGCCCTGCTTGCCCTTGATCATGTCGGTGAGGCTCTTGAGCGGGCGATTGCTCGAACCCAGCACCGGCCGGCGGCAGCGGCCGTTGTCAAAGAGCGCATCGACCGACTGCTGGAGCATCCGCTTCTCGTTGCGGATGATGACCTCCGGCGCGTTCAGGTCCATCAGCTTCTTGAGCCGGTTGTTGCGGTTGATGATCCGGCGGTAGAGGTCGTTCAGATCGCTGGTGGCGAAGTTGCCGCTGTCCAGGTGGACCAGCGGGCGAAGGTCCGGCGGGATGACGGGAATGACATCCATCACCATCCACTCGGCCTTGTTGTTGCTGTGGCGAAGCTGCTCGACGATCTTCAGACGCTTGGACAGGTCCTTGATCTTCTGCTGGCTTCGGGTGTTGCGCAGTTCCTCGCGCAGCTCGGCGGCCAGCTTGTCCAGGTCCAGCCGCTCGAGCAGTTGCTTGACGGCCTCAGCGCCCATGCCGGCGGTGAACCGGCCTCGGTAGTCGTTGTCCAGGCTCTTTTCGCGGTACTGATCCTCGGTCAGGAGCTGGCGCTCCTTGAGGTCAGTATCGCCCGGATCGACCACCACGTAATCCTGGAAGTAGACGACCTTCTCCAGGTCGCTGGTCTTCATGCCCAGCAGGTTGCCCAGACGCGAAGGCATGCTCTTGAAGAACCAGATATGCACCACCGGCGCGGCGAGGTTGATGTGGCCCATCCGCTTGCGGCGGACGCGGCTGTGGGTGACCTTCACACCGCAGCGGTCGCAGATGATGCCCTTGAACTTGGTGCCCTTGAATTTGCCGCAGGCGCATTCATAGTCCCGGTCCGGGCCGAAGATGCGCTCGCAGAAAAGACCATCCCGCTCGGGCCGGTAGGTGCGGTAGTTGATCGTCTCAGGCTTCTTGACCTCGCCAAAGCTCCAACTTCGGATGTCGTTGGGGCTTGCCAGCGAGATGCGGACACTGCCGTAGTCATTGACGCGATCGTAGAAGGGTTCTGCCATGAGCTAATCGCTCCCGAATCAGCGGCCAGCGCCGGGCGCTGAGCCTTTGCCATACCGTGTTCCGCAATCGCGGGCGATTGCGCCGGTGTTGTCATCCCACCCCCGGAAGTCAATTCCCCCGGAAGCCAATCCCCCGGAAGCCAATCTCCCGGAAGCAATTCCCGGGAAGTCGATCCCCGGAAGTCATCCCCGCCAATGTCCGGAATCAGCCCCGGGGCTTGTCACCCGGTGAGCCGATTCCGATTTTTCCGTTGCCATCCCAACAAGAGCTTTTGACACGCATCACCTGCCGGTTCCTTTCGATCCACCGGCCAATCCGTTGAGCAGACTGGCCGGGTCGGTTCTCACCGGTCCGCAGCGCGCCGGGGCTTGTCGCCTAGAGCAGTCCGCCACCTTCGGAGGCGGATTTCTCCAGGGTGATGTTCATGCCCAGGCCCTTGATCTCGTTGCAGAGCACATCGAAGGCCACCGGCATACCCGCCTGGAGTGTGTTGGTGCCCTTGACCATGCTCTCGTAGATTTTGGTGCGGCCCTCGACATCGTCGCTCTTGACGGTGAGAAGCTCCTGGAGGATGTACGCCGCGCCATAGGCTTCCAGCGCCCAGACTTCCATTTCACCAAACCGCTGGCCGCCCGTCCGCGCCTTGCCGCCCAGCGGCTGCTGGGTGATGAGGCTGTAGGGGCCGGTGGCGCGGGCGTGGATTTTCTCATCCACCAGGTGGTGGAGCTTGAGCAGGTACATGTAGCCCACGGTGGTCCGCTGGTCGAACGGTTCGCCGGTGCGGCCGTCGAAGAGCTGAATCTTCCAGCTCTTGGGCATCTGGGCCAGAATTTCCTTCGGGCCGGGGGCCTGCTTCTTGCTTTCCAGTTCCGCCTGCCGCGTGCGGACGTACTCGTTGGCTTCATCGATCGCGGCGGTGATTTCCTTTTCGGTGGCGCCATCAAAGACGGGCGTGATGGCCTGGAAGCCGAGCACACCGCAGGCCCAGCCCAGGTGCGTTTCAAGAATCTGGCCCACGTTCATGCGGCTGGGCACGCCCAGGGGGTTGAGCATGACATCCACCGGCGTGCCATCGTCGAGGAAGGGCATATCTTCCTCGGGCACGATGCGGGCGATCACGCCCTTGTTGCCGTGGCGGCCGGCCATCTTGTCGCCGACCGAAAGCTGCCGCTTGGTGGCCAGGTAGATCTTGACCATCTCCAGCACACCGCTCTGAAGCTCATCGCCGCGCTTCATGTGGGCGAGCTTGCGCTCTTTTTCCTTGCGGAGGGCCTCGATGCGCGGCCAGAACTGGCTGTAAATCACCTCGGCCTGCTGCCGCGCTTCCTTGTTGCCCTTGATCCACTTGGTCTGGAAATCTTCGATCTGCTCGATCAGCACTTCCGTGATGTCGCTGACGCCGACCTTCTGCTTGGTGTTGGGATCGACCATCTGCGTCCCGGTGACTTCGTTGATCTGCTCGATCATCTGCCGGAACAGCTCGCAGGCGCGGTCGTCCATCGCCTGCTCATAGTCGCGCATGTCCTTCTTGAGCTGCCGCTTCTGCTCATCGCTCAGGTGCATCCGGCGGCTGAACCGCTTGGCGCCGATGACGATGCCCTCGGTGCCGGCGGGCACCTCGAGCGAATCGTTCTTCACATCCTCGCCGGCGCGGCCGAAGATCGCGTGCAGCAGCTTTTCTTCCGGGGAAAGCTCGCTCTTGCTCTTGGGTGAAACCTTGCCGACCAGGATGTCGCCCGGCTTCACATACGAGCCGATCTGGATGATGCCGGCCTCGTCGAGCTTGGCCAGCATGCGCTCCGAGACGTTGGGAATGTCGCGGGTGAACTCCTCGCGGCCCAGCTTGGTGTCGCGAATCTCGACATCGAATTCTTCGATGTGGATCGAGGTGAAGACATCGTCCTTGACCAGCCGCTCGCTGATGACGATGGCATCTTCGAAGTTGTAACCGTCGAAGGTGTTGAAGGCCACCAGCACGTTCTTGCCCAGGGCAAGCTGTCCATCGAGGCACGCCGGACCGTCAGCGATGATCTGCCCGGCCTTGACCTTGGAGCCGAGCCGGACGATCGGCTTCTGGTTGAGGCAGGTTTTCTCGTTGAGGCCGGCGAACTTGCGAAGCTCGTATTCATCGGCGTTGTCGATGATGATGCGCTGGGAATCGACGTAGGTGACCGTGCCGCCGCGAGTGGCGCGGACGACCATGCCCGAGTTCCTGGGAACTTCGCGCTCCATGCCCGTGGCCACGCAAGGCGGCTCGGTCTTGATCAGCGGCACCGCCTGGCGCTGCATGTTCGAGCCCATCAGGGCGCGGTTGGCATCGTCATGCTCGAGGAAGGGGATCATCGCCGCCGAAACGCCGACGATCTGCTTGGGGCTGATATCGACGTAATCGACTTCCTCAGCGCGGGCCTGGGTCAGTTCGCCATCGACGCGGGCCAGCAGGAGGCCATCACGCAGCTTGCCTTTGTCATCCAGCGTGTCGCACGGGGCGAGGGTGATCTTCATCTCCTCATCGGCGCGGAGGTAGACCACATCGTTGGTGACCTTGCCGTTCTTGACCGCGCGGTAGGGCGTGCGGAGGAAGCCGTAATCGTCGATCTGCGAGTAGATGCCCAGCGAACAGATCAGGCCGATGTTCTGGCCTTCGGGCGTTTCGATGGGGCAGACGCGGCCGTAGTGGGAGATGTGCACATCGCGCACTTCAAAGCCCGCCCGCTTGCGGTTCAGGCCGCCCGGGCCCATGGCCGAAAGCGTCCGCTCATGCTTGACCTGCGAGAGCGGATTGGTCTGGTCCACGACCTGCGAAAGCTCGCTGCGGCCGAAGAAGTGCTCGATCGCGCTGGAGATCGACTTGGAGTTGATCAGATCGGCGATCTTGGCCAGCTCGCTGGGGTCCTTGACGCTCATGCGCTCCTGCACGGTGCGGCGGAGCTTGAGGAAACCCTTGCGGACTTCCTCGACGGCCAGTTCATCCAGCGTCCGCAGCCGGCGGTTGCCCAGGTGGTCGATGTCGTCGATATGGGCCTTGTTGCGCTGCGAGCGCAGGTCGAGGATGTACTTGATGACCTGCGTGAAATCCTGGCAGCCAAGCTGCATGTCCTCCTCGGGCACATCCAGATCGAATTTGCGGTTGATGCGGAAGCGGCCGACGCGGCCAAGGCGGTAGCGGTTCTCATCGAAAAACCGCTCCTTGAACAGCGTCTTGGCCTTGTCCACCTGCGGCGGGTTGCCCGGCCGGAGGCGGAGGTAAAGGTAAAGCAGCGCCGCTTCCCACTCGCTGACATCCAGCCCTTCCAGCCGCGTCTGCTTCTCCTCGGCGATGGTGTTGAGCACCAGCATGTCCGAGGCATCCTGGATGACCGAAATCTTCTTCAGCGGCGAGGCGATCACCTTGTCGATGTTCGTCCCGACCTGGTGGCCCGGGGCGACGACGACCTCACCGGTGTCGGTGTCGATGATCTCCCCGGCGACATAGTGCTCGGGCTTGATGTCCTGGATGTCGATGTCGATCACATCGTAGAACTGGCGGATGATGCCATCGGTGGTGGAGAAACGCTGGGCATCGGCTTTGAGCTGCGCGGCCTGCTGTTTGTCTCCGGCTTCGGTCGCGGCCTCGGCCAGCTCGTGGAGCTTGAGGCTCAGGGCGCGGAGGAAGGTGGTGGCGGGAATCTTGGTGGACTGATCGATGCGCATGGTCAGCACATCTTTCTTGGTCACTTCCAGTTCGATCCAGGAGCCGCGTTCGGGGATGATGCGGGCCGAATGGAGGGGGCGGTCGGCCTCGCTGCTGGCGATCGAGAAGTCCACGCCCGGCGAGCGGTGGAGCTGGTTGACGATCACGCGCTCAGCGCCGTTGACGATGTACTCGCCGCCACCGAGCAGCACGGGAATCTCGCCCAGATAAATTTCCTCTTCCGGAATCTCGGCCACATCCTTGCGGATGAGTCGAACGCCGATGCGGAACGGATAGCCGTAGGTCAGCTTCAGTTCGCGGCATTCATCGGCGGTGTAGCGCGGCTCTTCGAGCTTGTAGTAGAGGTACTCAAGCTGCATCGACTCGTCATACGAGGCGATGGGACAGACTTCACGCAGCAACGCCTCCAGCCCGAGGGAGGTATCGCGCTGATCGTGAGGTTTTTCCAGTTGCAGGAATCTTTCGTACGCTTTGGCTTGAATCTCGATGAGGTTGGGAACGGGAAGGGCATCCCCATGGCGGGAATAGTCGCGCACGGTGGTCATCTGCATTCGATCACCTCTGGCAAAGCGGGTCGATGGTATTTCAGGAAGCGTTGATCGCTGGGCGCCCCAATGGGATGGCCGATCCTATCGGTAACGAACAGGGCAGTATAGCACGGGGTCGGGGGTTGTGCAAGGCCCATGCCAGAGGATGTGTGAGATCTGTGCGTAGCGTGTCGAAAAACGGCATCCGTGATGCGTAAGCATAATTATCACAGCGTCTTACGTTCAGCAAACTCCTGAACGCATTGCCAACGGATGGCATCGGCGATGGGTAACCTCCCTTTCCGAGTGGCTTGGTGCGTGCTTTGGAATTCGTTGGGGTCGGTCTCGGTGGCCGCCCCATGGATGGGTCGCTTCTGTGCCGATGGGGTGCCGGAACCCAATATCTTGTCCGGCCGGGAAGCCGGTTTGCCGCGCCGTCCCGGTCATGATTGTCTTGATTCGCCGGCTCGTGGAGGTCCAGCCGTCGATTCGGGCTTGCTCTTGAGAATGGTTATCAATATCATCCTCAGCATGTTCTTCCTGCACCCCTCCAGACACGGGCCGGGCCTCGCGGTCAGGCGTTCTTCCATTCATCCCCGGGCGCTGTGTTGCCTGCTCACCTTGGCCGCGATGCTGTTTCTCGGGCTTCCCGGCTGCGGGCCGGCGGGCGAGCGCGGCGATCCGGAAGTCCTGGTCTTCGCCTTCCAGCGGCAGGCTGATCCAGCGCAGATTTCCGAGGCCGCCGGGCGCGTCGCCGAGTTCCTCAGCGAGCACCTGGGCATGCGGGTCCGCCACGAGGTGCCCAGCAGCTACGCCGCCAGCGTTCAGGGAATGGTCAGCGGGCAGGTCGATGTGGCGTACGTCAGCGCGGTTCCGTACTTGCTGGCGCGGCAGGATGCGGGCGCCCGGGTGATCCTCGCCGAAGTGCGCACCGATGCCCAGGGCGTGGAGCGGACGGATTACGACTCGGTTTTCGTGGTCCGACGGGAAAGCGAGCTTGGCTCCGTGGCGGACCTGGTCGAGCAGGCCGGTGAGCTGCGAATGGCCTTCACCAGCAGCACGAGCACTTCCGGGCACATTTTCCCTTATCGCCGCCTGGTTCAGGAGGGATTGATCGAGGCCGGCGATGATCCCAAACAGCATTTCCGTTCGGCGGTGTTCGCCGGCGGATACAGCCAGGCATTGCAGCAGGTGCTCCATGACCAGGCCGATGTCGCGGCGGTCAGCTTCTACACCGTCGAGGGACCGACGCGGAACGTTTACCTGCCCGAAGAGGATCAGCAGCGGCTTCGCGTGCTGGATCGCAATCCCGGTGTCCCCACCCATCTGATCTGCGTCCGCCGGGGCTTGAGTGATGCACTGGTCGAGCGGATCACCGAAGCGCTGATCCAACTGGCCGAGCATCACCCCGAACTGCTGGCCGAGGTCTATGGTGCCACGCGATTGCAGGAGGTGGATGAATCCCATGTGGATGCCGCCGCTGAAGCGGTGCGGTTCACCCAGATGGAACTGGGCGGCCTGGTGAGGTGAAAAGCCGCCGCGGCCCGCCGGTTCGAGCGGATCGAAGGCCCCGGCCCCCGGAATTTCAATGACCACACTCGCTCTTGGACAGTTCGAAGCCGAGCAACGTCCCGTGGGGGCGATCGAGCGTGCCGATCCTTCGTTCGGCCCGGTGTTGCTGCGTGCTGAGGGGCTGGGAAAGGTCTATCCCGATGGCACCTGTGCCCTGGCCGAGGTGGCGCTGAGTGTCCGGGCCGGCGAGCGGGTCGTCATCCTGGGTGCCTCGGGCAGTGGCAAGACAACGCTGCTGGGATGCCTGACCGGTCGCCTGACGCCGACCAGTGGCCGGGTGGAACGGGATGGCGGCATTGCGATCATTCACCAGGACTTGCGGCTTGTCCGTCAGCGATCGGCGTTGAGCAATGTGCTGCACGGCACGCTGGCCCGGTGTTCGCTTGCGCGGTCGATGCTGGGCTTTGCCCGATCCGAACGGCAACGCGCGCGCGAGCTGCTCGAGCGCGTCGGCCTGGGTGATCGCATGCACTCGCCGGTCAGTCGGCTCTCCGGCGGTGAGCAGCAGCGGGTCGCGATCGCCCGCGCCCTCATGCAGAATCCGCGCATCCTGCTGGCCGATGAGCCGGTGGCATCGCTGGATGAGTTCAACGCGCGGCAGATCATGCAACTGCTCGATGAACTCTGTCGCGAGCGGCGGTTGGCACTGGTCAGCGTGTTGCATGACTGCGACCTGGCCGAGTCGTTCAGCGATCGCATCCTCGGGCTGGACCAGGGGCGGATCGTGTTCGATTCGAGCCTGACGCCGAGTCAGCGCTTTGACTGTCAGGCGTGTCGGCTGATCCGCGAACACGCCGCGCGGTCCGGTCCGCCGGAGTCGATGGCGCTGGATCGCCCTGCGTGGTTCAAGCCTGCGGTCTTCGCCGGCGTCCTGCTGATCGGATTGGCCATCTATGTCTGGGCATTCAGCGGCATGGAGATCGACCAGCGGCAATTGCGCGGCGCCGGCCCGGGGCTTGGCCGGTTCATGGCCGACCTGCTGCCCATGACCAGCGCTCAGTGGGAACGGCTGGCGGCGGTGAAATGGGGCGAACTGGTGGGATCGCTCTTTCAGACGATCCAGATGTCGATCATCGGGACGACCTTCGGGGTCTTACTGGCGTGGCCGCTGGCGGCGCTTGCGGCGCGCAATGTCGGGCCGCGCTATCTTCAGAGCCCGATGCGGCTGGTTCTGAACACCATCCGCACGGTCCCATCGCTGATCTGGGCGCTGCTTTTTGTCGCGGCGGTCGGACCGGGTGTGCTTGCGGGGGTGATGGCGCTGACGGCTTATTCAATCGGCTATCTGACCAAGTTCTTCTATGAAGCGTTCGAGGCGGTGGAGCCGGGCGCTCCCGATGCGCTCAAGGAACTGGGCGCCAACGGTCCCAAGCGATTTCTCCATGCCGTCTGGCCCAGCGCCAGGCCGGCGGTGCTTTCCTCGGGCATGTTCATGCTCGAATACAACGTCCGCGCGGCCAGTGTGCTGGGCATTGTCGGGGCCGGTGGCATCGGCTACTACATCGCGCTCTTCGTGGACTGGCGCAATTTCCCGGCCGTGCTGGTGTGCCTGATCATGATCCTGATCGTGGTCGTGGCGCTTGATGCGCTATCCACGTACATTCGCGGACGACTTGTGCGCGCCTGATTCAGTTTCCCGTAACACCGGGTGCCCGGCAACCAAACCATCAAACTCGGGCCGACCACGCATCCAGCTCAGGGGCTTCGAATTTCGGTTTGCCCCTGGTCGTATCGCCAAGCGCATGACCGAGTCGAACAACAATCGCGCAGTTCTCGATTCCGGTCAAACGAATGGCCAGCTTGCGGAAGCCGTCACGGTCACGTTGGCCTTCCGGATTGGGTGAAGTTGGCAGTGGATCGGCGGCCATGATCTGGAAGCTCGCCCGGGTTGGTTGCTCAAGGCGGGCTTCCAGCGTTTTGCCGTTGAGTGTCAGCGTGGCGATCCGGGGCGAAGTCAGTGCCACGTCCGCGGCGGTGTGCAGGAACCACCACAACTCCCCGGGCTGCTTGAGTTGGACTTCATCGCGCACGATCAGTTCATGTGTTTCGTGGTCGAGCAAAATGCCGCGTTGCACGCGGGTGCTGTCGGGGTACGCTCCGGTCAGATCGAGAACGGCGAATGACTTTGGTGGCTCGGCATGAAGTTTCACGACCGCCGCCTGCGCATCGATGCATTGGTCCGCCGCCGTCCCCGGGTTGATGACCAGCGTGTTGTGGCCCTCGGCACGCATGCGATAGATCGCCCAGCGTGGGCTGTCGGGCCTGGCTCGAGACCAGTAACCTGTCTGGTTGTAATCATCGCGACCCAGGTCTTCGACGAATCGCTCGCCCCCGCTTTCCAGAATGAAGCTGCCCAGGTCAAGGTTGCCGTGATTGACCTGATTGTCTCCACCCTTGAAGCCGACGAACATCGCATCCGGATCATCCCAGGCCGTCCGCATCGTAACGACCTCCAGGCGATGGGGCCGGAAATAACCGGTGGTGCTCACGGAAGGTTCGTCTTCGGCTTCGGGCATGTACCAGAGCAGATCGAGCGCCGATGGCTTGGCGAATCGGCGCTGATAGGTCGCGAAAGCGGATTGCCCGAATCGATGCGCCAGCCAGAACAACTGCGGGGATTGGATCACCACGGTATCCGCATCCGCGAAGTTGAAGGTTCGTCCCGTGGGGCCGGCCATGTGAATGGGAAACCATCCGGCCTTGTCCAGGCCCGGCAACTCGCTTAGGCCGAAATCCGTTCCCAACGCGTGTTTCAGCGCCGCGATGGTCGGAACGGTGTACTCGATGGCATAGCGCCAGTAGTTCGGCCCTTCGCCCCAACCGCCATCCGGGAAGTGGTCACCGATGGCACGCGGGAGGCGAATGATGGCCTCCCTGAGGATGCGTCCGGCGATCCGTGGTGCATACTCCGCGATCACCAACGCGCCCATGGTCAGGCCGCCGTTACAGACCTGGTTCCAGTTGTGAGTCCAATTCGGCCAATCACTCCCCGCCACGCGACCTTCGTAGGCCGACAGGCCGGGTTCCATACCTTTGGCGACGATGCCATCAAAGATACGATCACGGGTCGATTGGTCCAACACTTCGTGCAGAAGATCGCAGCCGATGGCCAGCGCATGGACCATTTCGGCCGTGTCCAGAAAGTGCGATGGATTCCAGTCCTCGAACTCGGTCGTGGCGAGCATGATCTGGATGCAGCGCTGGCTGTAGGCGGAGTCGCCGGTAAGTTTCCAGATGGTACACAGAGTCTGGATGTCATCAACGATCTCGCGTGAGACGTAGAGAAGCCGATGGCCATCACGAAGTTCGCGCGTCGGCAGGGGGGCGTGGAGTCTGGCCAGCCCGTGTTCGCGCAGTCTGGTCCATGTGCTCCTGGCCCAGCCGTCATCGGTGATCGCGTGTTGTGCGCGCTGGAAATCTTCAGGTTGAAGATAAAGCCGGGGGTTGCCGGCTCGAAGCAAGGCGATCAACTGATCGGGCTCAGGGACCGCTTGCCTGATCCGCTCGATCATACGTTCACGCCTGTCCAATCCCGTTTGCATTGATGAGGCATTCAACGGAGCGACTCCCTGTAATCACGGTTTCGCGAACAAGGACCGGCCCGAATTCAGGCGATGCCGAATCCGGAGATCGCGATCATGCCGGTATCGGGCGAGGTTGACTATGGTAACGGTCTCTGGCTCGATGCGCTGAGCAGTTCGGGTCGCCGGCTCAGGAATCCACGGGCGACGCGCCACACATCGCCGGCACCCATGGTGACCAGCAGGTCGCCGGGCCTGAGCGTCAGTTCCAGTTGCTCGATGATCGCCTCGAAGGGATAGACATGCATCGCGGTGACATTCCGCTTGCGAAGGCGGTCCACCAGGTCACCGGCGGTTACGGCCTGGCACTCTTTCTCGCTGTCGCGGACGAAAAAGATGTGTGGAACAATGACGATATCCGCCTCGCTGAAGCTGGCGGCGAACTCCTCCATGAGAAAGCGGGTTCGGCTGTGCTGGTGGGGTTGAAACACGCAGATGATGCGCCGGGGATTCCACCAGTGGCGAAGCGCCCGCAGCGTGGTGTCGATTTCCGTCGGATGGTGGCCGTAGTCATCGACAACCGTCACCTCCGGCTCATCACCATCGCCATCCATGCGACGCTGACCGAGCATCTGCATCCGCCGATCGAGCCCGCGAAACGTTTCGATGGCGCTGGTGATCGCCGGCCAGGCCGCGCCTTGCCGATGGGCCAGGATCGCGGCCACGGCGGCATTGAAGGCCATGTGTTCACCGGGCATGGGGCTGGTCCATCCGCAGATCAACTCGCCATCGCGATACAGACGCGCGACGGGGAACTTCCACTGAATCCGCCAGTCGGCCTGGGGCGCGAAACCGACCGTCTGAACCTGGCAATCCAGCCCGGCGGTGATCGGCAGACGGTGCGGTGATTCGTGCTGAATCAGCAGTTGCCCATCCGATGGGATCAGCCGCGCGAAATCGGCGAAAGCCTCGATGATCTCATCGAGCGATCCGTAGATATCCAGGTGATCGGCCTCGACGTTCAGGATCGCCGCTTCCATGGGCTTGAGGTGATGGAAGGAGCGATCGAACTCACAGGCTTCGGCGAGCATGATGCGACCCCGGCCGCTTCTCGCTCCACCACCGATCTGCGGGCAGTTGGCGCCGACAATGACCGAGGGATCGAGGCCGACCTCAATCAGGATGTGGGCCAACATGCTCGTCGTCGAGCTCTTGCCGTGGGTGCCGGCGATCGCGATGCCATAGCGCCGCTGCATCAGCCGCCCCAGCATCTGGGCATATTTGATGACCTCGATGCCGCGATTCCGCGCGGCCAGGACTTCCGGATGGTCGGCGCTGATCGCCGCGCTGATCACCACAAGATCGCACCCATCCGGCAATGAGTCGGCGGTCTGCTCCAGTCGAACCTCGATGCCCCGCTGGATGAGCATTTCCGTGGTCACGCCCGCGGCAAGGTCGCTGCCGGTACAGACGGCACCCGAGTCCTGCGCGACCGAGGCCAATCCCGACATGCCGCAGCCCCCAATGCCGATGAAGTGAATCCGCTGCCCGGAGAGCGAATGGCCCTCGGCGTTCGTATCCGGTGCGCTGCCGGGCGAACCGGTGGCGGCACGCGCATTTCTCGGTGAAGCAAGCGAGGCGTCGGACATGGAGCATCCTTGTTCATCAGGGTTCGTGTGCGGGGACGGCATCGGGTTCCCTTGGCGATGGCGGCTCGAGCGGTATCGATCAGTCGGTTGGCCACGGCCGGTGATGCTGAATCTTACTCGGCCCGGGCCGCCGGCGATTTGGATTTCGCTAAGCTGTCCAGCCTCCGAAGCGAGCTGGTCGAAACATGAATCCATCGCCCCTGGCCATTGTCGTTGCCACATCCAACCCCCACAAGGTGGAGGAAATCCGGGCCATATTCGACGATGCCGCCGGTGCCGGCCGGGCGGGCGGCGGGCCGGATGTCGCCATCGAGCTTTTGAGTCTTGAAGATATTCGATTGCATGTGCCCGAACCGGTTGAAGATGGCCTGACTTTCGCCGCCAATGCCGCGATCAAGGCGCTCCACTATGCGGGCGCTTCCGGCCGTTGGTGTTTGGCCGATGACAGTGGTTTGTGCGTTGATGCGCTTGATGGCCGGCCGGGTGTCCAGAGTGCCCGCTTCAGCGGGCTTGACGGCCCGCGTGCGGAAGTGGATCGCGGGAACAATCGCAAGCTGTTGAAGCTGCTGGGCCGCCGTCCGGCCGACGAGCGGGGCGCGGCGTTCGTCTGCCGAATGGTGCTGGCGTGTCCCGATCCGACGCCGCGTGTGGTGGCTGAGACCGAAGGCCGCATCGAGGGTCGCATCCTTGGACCGGGCGATCAAGGCTTTGAATCGTGGGCTCCGGATGATGATTTCGCGGGCCGTGGGACCAATGGTTTTGGCTACGATCCGCTGTTCCTCATCCCGGAACTGGGCCGGACCACCGCGGAGTTGAGCTCGGAAGAGAAGAACCGACGAAGCCACCGGGGACAGGCCTGCCGGAAGATGGTTCAAGCGATCCGGGCGTTGCCAGAGCACGGATGAAATGGACGCTGGGGCATCGGCTTATGCCTTCGGACCGGGAGCCCGGGGTGGTGATTCCCCTTACTCCCGCACTTCGATCTGGTTGCGTTCCAGAAGGGTGCCCATGGATCGGAAGAAATCGGAGAGGGCGTTGTTGTAGCCGGCCATGGCTTCGATTTCCTGCAGTTCGGCCGAGGCCAGCGCCTCCTGTCGGCGGAGCTTGAGATCGATGAACTCGGGCGTGAGCCGTGCTCCGGCTTCCTCCTCGGCCAGAAGAGCGCGAAGGCTTTCGGCCGCGGCGCGGCGGCTGGATCGGGTCGCGCCGATCAGATCGTAGCTGGCGTAAAGCTCTCGCATCGCATCCTTGACCTGGCGAACCACATCCTGAGATTGACGCTGGTAAAGAAGAGCCGCCTGCTGTCGTTCCAGGGCTCGCTGCATGAACAACGCCTCGGCATCACGATTGCCGATCGGCACCTCGAACTGAAGCGAGACGAGGTAGTCGATGAAATTGGACTCGGTGAAGATGTCCGCATAGGCGCGGCCCAGGGCGTTGTCCTGCTCGTTGAAGCGGATTGTGGCGCTCAGGTCGAGGGTGGGCAGGCGGTTGTTGTCCGCCACCCTTTGCCGGACCGACGCATCCTTGATCTGCATCAACGCGGTGCGCATCTCCGGCCGGGCCGAAAGGGCCGTGGTCACCGCGTCCAGCAGGCTGAAACGCACCGGCAGGTCCGGTGGCAGGTCCATCGGCAGGATCAGGGTTTCAGCCGTGATCGGCAGATTCGGATCGTTGATCAGCCGCTTGAGCAGGTCCGAAGCCTGGCGCACGGCGGTCTGGGCGCGGATCAGTTCCGCACGCCGGAGTTCCTCACGCGCCAGGACTTCGGTGTACGTCGCCGGTCGCACATCGAAAGCCAGCCGCTCGCGCAGTCGGTTCCGCTCGGTGCGGGTCTGCTCGAGCAGGCGGCTTAGGATCAGCACATTCTGGCGGCGAACGACCAATGACCAGTAGGCGGCTTCGACGTTGCTCACCAGGTCGATGGTGGTGGCCCGGAGTTCTTCGATCGACTGGCGTTGGGCCGACCGCGCCAGCGTGATGCCGGCGGTGTTGATGTCGGTGCCGAACCCTCGAAGAAGCGGTTGGCGGATCGACAGGGCGATGTTCGTGTCCCAGAAGGTCTCCAGCGCATCGGTGGCCGGGCGCGTCCTGGTGCTCTGGAACTGCGTGGAAAGCTGGACCTGTCCGCCGGTGGGAAGGCCCTTGCGCAGGCCGGTTTCAAGTTGGTGGACATCGGTCTGGATCGGGCCGCCGAAGCCGGGAAACAGCGCGGATTCAGGGCGCGGCGTGTCCAGCAGGCTCATGTTGTAGTTGGTGAAGAACGCGGCATCAAAGATCGACTCGGCCCTCGTGACCTGGGCGCGACGAATGGCCGGGATGCGTCGGGCGGCCTGCAGGTCGATGTTGTTCTCGACAGCCAGGGCGATCGCCTGCTGAAGGCTGAGTTGAACGACTTCGAGTTCCTCGGAGCCGGTCAGGTCACGGCCGAGGTCGAGCTTCCGATCGGCATAGAACGCCGGGCCGCTGTCACGGTCGAGCGCTTCGATGCGGCCTTCCCGCTCGCCCAGATCGCGTTCGACCTCGCTGCGCTCACGGACCAGCTCGATCTCTCCGGGCATGATGGTCTGAATATGGCGGCGATGGGAGCGGATCAGATGCTCGCGCATCTCATCCTCCATCGATTGCATCAGCGGATTGGTACAACCGACGACATTCACCGACGCGATCAATGCCAGGGTCAGGGTGAGTTTCTTCATTTTCGGATGAGCCTCCCTGCTTGCTGTGGATCTGGATCGGCAAAAGGCGGTCCGATTCAGCGGAAAAGGGAATATATCACGATCGATCCGTCCGGGATTCGGGGAGCGGGGGCACCATGCCTTGGCTGGGATGGCCGCGTGTCCTGATTGGCGGTAACATTTCCCGCCGCGCTGTGTCCGGTTTCGGACGCGAGTTTTGGGCCATGATCGATCCCAGCGAATACCGGGTGAACCGCCCGATGGAGTTCTGTGATGCCCCGACCGATGACGATGACTGAAAAGATACTGGCCGCCCATGCCGGGCGCGAAGATGTCGCCCCCGGCGAGAACGTCTGGGTCGATGTGGACATCCTGATGACCCACGATGTCTGCGGTCCGGGCACGATCGGCATTTTCAAGGAGCAGTTCGGCGCTGATGCCCGCGTCTGGGACCCGGATCGCGTGGTGATCATCCCCGACCATTACATCTTCACCAGCGACACCAAGTGCCACCGTAACATCCAGATTCTGCGCGACTTCGTGAAGGAGCAGGGTCTGAAGTACTACTACGATCCGGATTTTGTCCAGGGCGAAGGCATGCCCAGCCCCTATGCCGACCCGACCCGGACCAGTTATAAAGGTGTTTGCCATAAAGCATTACCTGAGGAAGGCCATCTCCGGCCCGGTGAAATTCTCCTGGGCACCGACAGCCACACCTGCACCGCCGGCGCGTTCGGGCAGTTCGCGACCGGCGTGGGCAATACCGATGCCGCGTTTACGCTGGGGACCGGCCGCACCTGGCTGAAGGTGCCGCCGACGATGAAGTTCAGTTTCCACGGCGAGTTTCCACCTTACTTGACGGCCAAGGACCTGATCCTGGCCGTGATCGGACAGATCAGCGTCAGCGGGGCGACATACAAGACGATGTATTTTCACGGCGAGGGCATCGCGGCGTTGACGCTCGAAGACCGCATGACCCTGACCAACATGGCCATCGAGGCCGGCGGGAAGAACGGAGTTTGTGATGTCGATGACAAGACTCTGGCGTACGTGCGTCGGCGTTCAACCCGTCCGGAATGGGCCGTCCAGCAGGACGATCCCGCAGCCGAGTATTGCTACGAATTTGAGTGGGACTTGGCCAAGCTCGAGCCCCTGGTGGCCAAGCCCCACAGCCCCGATAACCGGGACACGGCCCACAACTGTCGGCGGGTGAAGATCGACCGGGCCTACATCGGAAGCTGCACCGGCGGAAAAATCACCGACATGATCATGGCGGCCCGCATTCTTGATGGCAACATGGTCAAAGTCCAGACCTATGTCGTGCCCGGCTCGACCGAGGTTCACGCCGACATGAAGCGGCTGAACATCTACGGTGAGCCGCTGCAACCGGGCGAGCGTTCGGTGGAACAGGTGCTGGCCGATGCCGGCTGCATGATCGGTGGGGCATCCTGTGCCGCCTGCCTTGGTGGTCCGCATGACACTTTCGGCCGCCTCAACGAGCCGCTGACCTGCATCAGCACCACCAACCGCAATTTCCCGGGGCGGATGGGTCACAAGGAAGCCGGTGTATACCTCGCTTCGCCTCTTACCGTGGCGGCCAGCGCCCTGACCGGCAAGATCACCGACCCACGCGATTATGTCCGCGAGCCGATCCTGACCGGTTCGGCCGGCGTGGTCTAGGGTCGCATGGGTCAATAAAGGCTGATTGCTCTCCGTCGGTTTGGGACCTGTGTTGGGGCGGGATGGATGGTACGGGCTTGTTTTATACCCCGACCCGATTGGTGGAATAATCCATTTGCCTTGATCGGTCTCGGTTCATTTTCAGGAGACGATGCAGATGAGCGCTCTGATCCGCCTTACCGTCCTTGTCGTATTCATATCACTGGCTGCGATGGGTTGTGCGCGACTCGAGGCCGGTGATTCGACCAATGTTTCAGCATCGGATCAATCCAAGCGGGCGATCGATCCGCTTCGCATCGTCTGCTTCGGTGACAGCATCACGGGCCATCGGCCCGGTGAACCTTACCTGCACAGTTACATCAAGTGGTCCGACCTGCTGGAGCTGATGATCGAAGCTCGCCGCGGGCTGGGCAAGGCCGAAGTCCTCAATCGCGGGTTTGCGGGTGACCGTACCTATCCCGTACCCCATGTCCAGACCCCGGGTGCGGTGACAAGGCTTCAACGTGATGTGCTTGATGAGCGGCCGCGCATCGCCGTGGTGCTCATCGGCGGCAACGACCATAAGGCGACCGAGGAACAACGAGCACAGACCCGTGACAATCTTCGAACCATGGTTCGCCAGATGCGCCAGGCCGACATTCGGGTGCTGCTTCTTCAGTATGCGGTACTTCCAAACCCCGATGCCCCCGAAGGTACGTGGCGTGGACTGAACGGCAACAATGATCTGATCGCCGAGGTGGCTCGACACGAAGGGGTGCCGACCCTGGCGCTGCAACCTGCCTTCGATGAAGCGCACCGCGCGCAGCCTCAGCCCGAACTGATGAACCCGGTTGATGGTGTGCATCTGGCCCCGGGTGGTGAGCGGGTGTTGGCCCGGGCGGTATTCAAGAAACTCAGCGAGCTGGGTTGGCTGGAATAGCCGGTCGCACACCGGTGGGTTCGCGACCATATCCCCGCGAATCAAGGCGGTGACCATTGAGGTGCGTCTTTCGATCACGGTGGCAGGCCGGTTGATTCGCGTTGCCGATTGATTCCGGCCGCGCGGTAGACTGGTCGGATGAACTCTTCTTCGGCTTCATCGAAACCCTGGGAACATGCCAAGGCCGGCTCGGGCTCCGGCTCCGATCCGCTGGCCGCGCGATTCGTCGAGTCGATTTCCTACGATCGACGGATGTTCGAACATGACATTCTCGGGTCGATCGCCCACGCCCGAATGCTGGCCGATGCCGGGTTGATCAGCGATTCGGACCTGTCGGCCATCGAACAGGGGCTTGAGGAAATCCGCTGGGAGATTCGCGCCGATCTGGATGGCTGGCCGGGCTGGAAGGTGGACCTCGAGGATGTGCATATGTGCATCGAAGCGGCGCTGATCGAGAAGATCGGCGATGCGGGTCGCAAGCTGCACACCGGTCGAAGCCGCAATGATCAGGTTGCCCTGGACCTCCACCTCTGGCTGATGGAAGCTTGCCGGGTACTGAATGATGAACTGGCGGCGCTGTGCCGGGCGTTGTTGGACCTTGCCCAGCGCGATGGCCGCATCGTCATGCCATCATACACCCACCTGCAACGCGCCCAGCCGATCGTTCTGGGGGCGGAGCTTCTGTGCTGGGAGCAGGCGTTCAGTCAATGTGCCCAACGGCTCGAAGCGCTGCCGGTGGGGTTGAGAATTTCGCCGCTGGGCGCTGGAGCGATCGCCGGCTCGTCGCTGCCGATCGATCGTCAGGCTTCAGTCGGGCATCTCAACAAGCTGCTGGGGGCCGGGCAGCGCGGCGATGCTGGTTTCGAGGCGGTCAGCGACAGCAGCATCTATTCCACCGCCAGCCGGGATACCGCCCTGGATGCGCTCTACGGGATGAGCATGGCGGCGATGTGGCTTTCAAGGTGGGCCGAGCAGTGGATCATCTACGCATCAACGGAGTTCGGCTTCGTGAAGCTGGATGATCGCTACACCACGGGATCGTCGATGATGCCGCAGAAGCGGAACCCGGACATGCTGGAACTGATTCGCGGGCGATGCGGAAACGTGTACGGCCACCTGGTGGCGATGCTGACCATCTGCAAGGGCCTGACCGTCGGCTACAACCGCGATCTTCAGGAGGACAAGCGGCATCTCTTCGCAGCCTTTGACATGGTGCGCGATTCGCTGGTGATGGCCAGGCGCATCGTTGAATCGGCCCGGTTCAACGAGGATCGCATTCGAGCCGGGCTGGAGCGGGGATTTCTGGACGCCACGAGCCTGGCCGATTACCTGGTGCTGCGGGGTATTCCGTTCCGCCTGGGGCACCAGGTGGTGGGCCGGCTGGTGCAGCTCTGCGAGGAACGGGGGCTCACCCGTCTTGGCGACCTGGAACTTGGCGACTTCAACCGCATCGCGGCCTCGCTGACCGGAGCCGAGGGTGCCTGCGATGAATCGGTATTCGAGTGGCTCGGCCCCGATGGCGTGGTCAAGCGGTACCGGAGCCAGGGCAACGCGGGACTTGATGGGTTCCGCGACCGGCTTGAAGCGCGTCGCTCCTACTGGGCCGAACGCGTGCGGGCGTGAATCGATCCTATCGGAGTGTGTGAATACAATGAACATCATCCAAATGAGGTCGGATGCCTCCGTGGGAGGTATCCCGGCGGGCACCGACTGAAAGTTTCACCATGCCGTTGATACTCAATGTCATCAAGGGGCCGGATCGCGGTCGCCGGTTTGAACTGCCCGATCACGAGCCGCAGCAGATCGGCCGGTCCAGCGAATCGCTGCAACTGCGTGATCACACCATTTCCCGGCGACACGCCGAACTGACGCCGGACCAGGGCCGCTGGATCATTCGCGACCTTGGCAGCTCCAACGGCACGTTCGTCAACGGCGTCCGTGTCACCGAACAGCGGCTTTTGCAGCCAGGCGACCAGGTCCGGACGGGCAACACGATCTTTCTTTTCGGCGCTGAGGTCAGTGACCAGCGCCGACAACGCGTTCGGATGACCGGGGATGAGATGGACTCGCATGTCGAGGCGGCCATACCCAGCAACGCCGATTCGATGATCATGGCGGTGCCCGAACCCAGTGAGGCGGCTCAGTTTCAGCTCCGGGTGATTTACGACCTTCTTTCGGTGATCGGATCAACGCTCGATCGGCAGTTGTTGCTTGAGAAGGCGATGGATGTGATCTTCGAGCATTTCCAGGCGGACCGTGGCTTCGTCCTGCTTCACGGGCGGTCGAGCCAGCGTCCGGACCCGATGGTGATTCGCCATCGCGTCCAACCCCGGAACCAGGAGGACGGACTCATTACGGTCAGCCGGACGATCGTTCAACACGTGCTGAGGCACGGCGAGGGCGTGCTATCCAGCAACGCGATGACCGACCATCGCTTTGCCAGCGGTGACAGCGTGGCGCGGTACGGCATCCGTTCGGCGATGTGCGTGCCCATTCGATTCAACGATCAGAGTTTCGGTGTCATCCATGTGGACTCGAAGGTGGCCAATTACACCTACACCGAAGACCAGTTGCGGCTGTTGACCGCGATCGGGGCGCAGGTTGGGTTGGCGCTTTTCAACATTCGACTGCACCAGGACCGCTTGCAGAAGGAGCGTCTGGCGGCGGTGGGCCAGACGGTGGCTTCGCTTTCGCATTCGATTCGCAACATCATCCAGGGGCTTAAGGGTGGCGCTGAGGTGGTGGAATTGGGACTGCGCAAGGGGGCGATGAACGTGGTCGATAACGGCTGGCAGATCGTGGCCCGTAACCTTGAACGGATCAGCGCCCTGACGATGAACATGCTGGTTTTCAGCAAGAATCGACAGCCGGAAATGGTGATGACGAATCTGAGCAAGCTGATCGATGAAGTGATCGAGCTGACCAATCGGCAGTTTGAAACACACAAGGTCGCATTGATCACGGATATCGATGAGGACATGCCGCCGGTGCCGCTGGATCCCAACGGCATTCACCAGGCGGTTTTGAATCTCCTGAACAATGCGCTGGAGGCGGTCGAGCCCGAGACCGGTGTGGTGACGGTGACCACGCGGTATGAGAACTCACCGGCCGCGGTGGTGATCCAAGTGGCCGACAACGGCCATGGCATCAGCGAGGAAAGAATGGCAAGCCTGTGGGAGCCGTTCTTTTCGACCAAGGGGCTCCGCGGCACGGGGCTCGGGCTGGTCGTGACGCGAAAGATCGTTGAAGAGCACGGCGGCCACGTCAAGGTGGAAAGCCGCGTCGAACAGGGCACAACGTTCATCCTTCACATCCCGGTCAGCGATCGGGCGGGCAAGATGGTCGATACGCTCTCGGATCAGGAAGGCGGTCATGCCGGATTCGACAGCGCGGTGACCGATGCCCTTTCCATCGAGCCGTTCAGGAAATGACCGTTGTGCATCGGTGGGTCATCCGGTGCGGAGCCGCGTGAGCAGTTCATCGCCTTCAGGGAACGTCGTGGCCGACGATATGCCCCGTCCGTGTCAGGACTGCTTTTTCGCGTGCCTCATGTTCGGGGTGTGTCCGAAGCGAACAACTCCGCGCTGTCCAGCCAGAGGGTCACCGGGCCCTCGTTGATGAGGCTGACCCGCATCGAGGCGCCGAAGCTTCCTTCGGCCACGTGCCGGACACCGGCCGCCCGGATGGCCTGGACCAGTTCGTTGATCCGCGCGGCGGCGATATCCGGAGGCGCGGCCTGAATGAAACTGGGCCTGCGGCCGCGTCGGGCATCGGCATGAAGCGTGAATTGCGACACAATCAGCACCTGGCCGCCGACATCCAGCAGACTTCGATTGAACTTGCCCATCGGATCATTGAAGATGCGAAGCTCGACGATCTTCCGGGCCATGCGTTCGATCGGCGGCGATTCATCCTCGCGGCCGATGCCCACCAGTAGAAGCAGCCCGGGCCCGATCCTCCCCACGCAGCGATCATCGACATGCACCGCGGCCTCCGAAACGCGCTGAACCAGCACTCTCATCGACCGCCCCGTTCCGATTGCCCGGCGAAACGATGCACACCCGCCTCGGTCACCAGCGCATCGACCAGCCGATCGTGCTCATCGGTGGGAAGCGCATCGACCAACTGGGACTCGTACGCCACGCCGAGCCGGAAACCGGCAAAGTCGTCGGCCAGCAGGCGATCGTAAAAGCCCCCGCCCATTCCAAGGCGGCCACCCCGGCGATCGAACGCGACCCCCGGTACCAGCAGCATGTCCACCCGCTCGACCCGAGGAGCATCTTCCGGCGGCTCGAGGATGCCCCGATACCCGGGCTTCAACTCTTCGATGGCGCCGATGCGGTGGAAAGCCAGGCGGTGATCGGGCAGGCAGCGTGGCAGGGCCAGGACGATGGACTGCTCGATCCAACGTTTGCACGCGGGCCAGAGATCGATCTCATCGGCCATGCTGCCGAACGCCCCAATGCTTTGGGCGGTTCGAAATTCGGCCAGATGTTCGATCTGCCGGATGATGGCGACCGAGGACCGTTGGCGTTCCAACTCTGAAACGGATCGACGCTCCCGGCGGTGGTAAGCGCGAAGGTCGTTTTTGGCATTGGGTGCGGGTTGAGTCATGGTGATTCGCTGGCGCGGCCCTCCGGTAAGGTCCAGATTGAGGAATTAACCCTATTCAGCAGGCATGGTCCGGTTCGCGGGCTTTCGGCCATAAGTCCAACGCACCTTGCGTCGGCCTGATGCGGCTTGCTCATGCGTGCATCCTCGCTCATCCGAGCATCGACCAAGCCAAACGTCTGGCATGATCAGTCGTGGATTTCGGATTATAAAGCCATTACTGACTAATGATAATCGCAATAGATCGGCCGGAGACAGCTTACGGGGGTCGGCTTGAGGCCGCGCATCATGTTTGCGGCTTGCCGCCAACGGGTCCTCGCGGTGCAACGCCAGGAGGGCAGGCAAATTGGTAACTTGGATCGCCAAGATTCAAAAAAATACGATTATTCAGGAAAGCTTGACAAAATAGACGATTGAGTTATTATCGGAGACATAAGCAACGAGGAAACCATGATTCAGCGAACGCATCGAAGCTCTGCTCGGTCCGCACCCGCTTCCGGGCTTCGCCGCGACTTCGCTCCGCATGGCTCGCTTGATTCAGATTCCCGGTTACAGGCGCGTTGGCCGGTCGGCCGGCGGCAGGATGTCGGCCGCTTTGCCAGGGATGGCATGGCTTGCCACCCCGGCCCCGCCCTCGCGCTTCGTGACTCGGAGCCCTTGACTTTGAACCCCCTCCGTCCGCCCGTCGTGGTAGAAATATCACGGCGGGATTTTTCTCTCCCGCCCCGTCACGAGGCGGCCTTCGGTTTCCGCCGTTCCTTCGCACAGCCTTTATCCGCATCGGTTTCGATTCCGGACCGCCCGGAAGCGAGGCGGCGGCTTGCCTTGGCGCTCAACCGGAGTCGGGTGTTCTGGAATTCATGGTTCGATTCTGCGCGGCATGATTGACCGAAGGATCGACCAGGCCGCAGGGAGGCGGCATGCCACGCCCAGGCAGTTGCGGGCAGGTGTCTGGCGATGGGTTGGTCGAGCCGGCTCGCCCGCGGAGGAATGTTTCTCATGGCCCAACCGGCTGTCCTTGGCGATTCCATCCCGTCCTCCCAGTCTTCGCGGGATTGGACCTGGATCAGCCGCGACGAGGCCGCCGTACTTCTTGAGTTGGGCGGGTGGAACATGGTCGGTGTCATGCGCTTGGCGCTCGAGCAGGCGATGGCCGATCGTCGGACGCTGTGGCGCTTCCCGTGGCCGGACGAGCGTCTTGTGCCTGACGAAAACACGATTCGGACGCTTCGACTGGCCCGTGCCGGCCGTCGCACGATCCGCGTGGCATTGCCCTCGACGTGGTCAGCGTGGTTTGCTTCCATGGATCATGATCGAGTTCGGTTCAGCCTGACGGACCGTGATCGTAAAACCATGTCCATTGAACGTGAATGCCGGCAGCAGGTTGCGGCTCGGACTCCGGACCCCGGCGGACCGCCGATGCTGGTGACGCTTTGGGCCATGATGTATTCCGGTGATCGCGCCATCCCGGTCTGGCGCTGCGGCGCGTGCGACAAGCCGTTTGTCGCTCCCCCCGAGCTAACCGCGGAGTTGAGCGCCGCTTTCAAGCCGCGGCGCGCCGCCGCGTGGTTGAACCAGTGGATACGGGAAGTTTCCAGCCGTCTGGCCGGTGCTGGCCGATAACAGCACATGCCGGGGTCTGGTCATCAGGAGGTCCAACATGGCGTATATCCGCTCGGTGACGCCCCCGAACGCCGTCATTCCCATCCGTCCGGTGAAGCTTGTGATCAACCCCGAGCCGCCCCGATTGCCGCTGTTGAAGATTCCCCGGCCGTTGACGACCGGTCCGGTGGGCAGGCTGCCCAAGCCGTTATCGGACGATATTGGAAGTGAGTCGCCAACCTCGCATCGCGTGCGGCTCTTTGGCGTATGGGCCATCGAAGGCGGTTTGCGGTTCGTGCAGCCCCAGGGGCCGTTCCAGAGGCTGTGCGTGGCCGGCGACTTCAACGGCTGGAGCCCGGACGCCAATCCGATGGTGCATGATGCACAGCGCAAGGTCTGGACCCTGGACGTTCCGCTGGGGCCGGGTCGTTACCGGTACCGACTGGTCGCCGACGGGCGATGGATGCACGATCACTTCAACACCCAGGGAATACCCAATCCCTACGGCGAATGGGACAGCCTGGTCACGCTTGAAGCCGAGCCCGCGACCGAAGTGCAAGCGACGTGGCGGCACTCGGCTTGACCCATCTTCAATTTCGTCCTTTTGCTACACTCTTGATGGCTTGTGTCGCCCGGTCGCCGACATGGCCGGATTCCGATCGAGAAGGAAGGTTTCTGTTTGACGATTCGCGGAGCCGCAAACGAAGAAGACCAATACGGATGCGAGGTTAATCGTGATCCGGATGATGCGGCGATGGTTAGGTTCTGGTGAGATGGTGCGGGTATCAGGGTGATCGGGGCGACCATGACTTCCGCCCGGTCGCGATTCTGGAAATTGATTGATGAGTTTCGTCGCCAGGCCGCATCGATGCGTGAAAGGCGTTCTGCCCAAGGATACGATCAGAAGGCGATGTTCAAGGTAATGATGGGACATCAAGTCGCCGGGGTTTTCTCGCTGGAGATATCCCCGCGTATGGTTTGCATCGGGAGAAGACCATGACCCGGCATGTCAGGGTGCTTCTACTTTCCGCGCTGCCCGGCGATGAGCAATTGGCCGGTGATGTGCTGCATCGTCACGGCTACGAGGTTGAGTTTGTTCACGCCGCCGATCGGGTCGGACTTGAAGAAGCGATCGGGCGGTCGGATTGCGATGTGATTCTGGCCGACATCGATCTTCCGGGTCTGGACGGCTTTGAGGCGCTGGATGTCTATCACGCGCAGAACGTGGACCTGCCGTTCATTCTCCTTGCCGATTCGATCAACGCCGAAAAGGCGATCGTGGTGATGAAGGCCGGGGCACACGACTTTATCCAGCGGGAGGATATGGCGAGGCTGGGCCCGGCGGTGGAGCGGGAATTGCGTGAGGCCCGGGTTCGGCGCGATCGGCAGCGGGCGTTCCGGGCGCTGCGGCGGAGCGAGGAGCGGTTCCGGGCGGCCGTGGAGCGGAGCCGATTCGCGTTTTTCATTTTCGAGAGCGTCCGGGACGAGACCGGACGGATCGTTGACTTCATCATCAACTACGCCAACCCTCGCGGATTGGACATGATTGAACGGCCTCGCGCGGAGGTGCTCAACGGGCGTCTGAGCGAGAAGCTTCCCGGCATGGCTTCGGGCCCGATGATGAAGGAACTGGCCGAAGTCGCCGAAACCGGCAATTCGTTCGACGGCGAAGGGCCGACCGTCGAGGGCGAGCTCAAACCGCGGTATGTCCATTACCTGGCCGTACCCCTGGGCGATGGCGTGGCACTGACCATGGCCGACATCTCCGACCGCTGGCGCAGCCAACAGGAACTCAAGCACTTTTTCAACCTGCCGCTGGCCTTGCTGTGCGTCATGGATGAGCAGGGCCGGATCATCCGCGCCAACCCGGCATGGAAAGAACTGCTCGGCTGGTCGCCCGACTCGCTTTGCGGCCAGTGCTACTCGACGCTGATTCATCCTGATGAACTGCCCCGGGTCGAGGCCATCATCGATTCACTCAAAGCCGGTACGCATGCCGAACCTTACGACACCCGTGTTCGATGCCGGGACGGCTCGTACCGATCGATCGTCTGGAAGTCGGCGTGGGTCTCCGGTCGCTGGTATCACGTCGGCCAGGATGTCACGGAGATTCGTGAAGTGGGCCGGGCGCTGGCCGAAGGCGAGGCGCGCTACCGGGCCATCGTCGAAGACCAGACCGAGTTGATCTGCCGCTACCTGCCTGACGGCCGGATCAGCTTTGTCAACGAGTCCCTGGCACGGCACTGGAAAGATTCACCCTCGGCACTTCTGGGGCGAAACCGTTTTGACATGGTGCCGCAGGCGCAGGGCATGGAACTTCGGAATCTGCACACGCAGATGATCGAGGATGGCCTGGATTCAGGCCAGATCGAGCTGGAATTGCCCGATGGCCCCGATCGGACGCGTTGGGAACGATGGCGGGTCCGCGCCCTGAGGGATTCGGCGGGCCGGATCAGCGAATTTCAGGCGGTGGGCAGTGACATCACCCAGCGTCGTGAAGCTCATCAGGAGCAGGCGCGGATGGATGAGCGATTGCGCCACATCCAGAAAATGGAGGCGCTGGGCACGCTGGCCAGCGGTGTGGCCCACGATTTTTCCAACCTGCTGACGGTTATTTTCGGCTACACGGATCTGGCGTCGAGACTGCTGCCTCAGGGCCATCCCGCCCAGAACTATCTCAAGACCATTGAAAAAGTCGCGACGCGCGCCACCGGTGTGACCAACTCGCTGCTGACCTTCAGTCAGCGGAAGGCAAGCGAGAAGCGTCCGGTCAATCTCAACGAGTTGGCCAATGAGTCCAGCCGCCTGTTGCGCCGCGTGATTCCGCGATCGATCGACATGTGTGAGTCGATCGATCCCGAGGCCGTCTGGGTCGAGGGCGATGAAACGCAGCTTCAGCAGGTCATCATGAACCTGGCGCTCAACGCCCGCGATGCCATGCCCGACGGCGGCCGTCTTGAACTGATCGTTCGGCGGGTGCCATGCGATATCGCGGATGAGTCCAGGTCGGCCGGACAGGCCGTGTTGGAGATCATTGACAACGGTTGCGGCATGGAGAAGGCCGTGCTGGACCGAATCTTCGAACCGTTCTTCAGCACGAAGGAGCGAGGACAGGGGACGGGCCTGGGTTTGAGCATCGCCCACAGCATCATCGGTGATCACGGCGGACAGATCGAAGTTCAATCAACGGTCAATGTCGGCACGCGGTTCACGGTCACCCTGCCGGCGGTCGAGATGGAGCTGGCCCGGATCCAGCACGTCGAGGAAGAGGAAAAAATGGTGGGCGCCGGCGAAAGCGTGCTGATCGTCGAGGATGATGCGTTCGTGCGTTCGATCATCGTCTCGGCGCTGGATGAGGAAGGCTATTGCACGATCGAAGCCGAGGATGGCCAGATCGCCATCGAGCGCGTGATGGGCAATCTCTCGCAGATCAGCCTGGTCATACTCGATCTCGACCTGCCTCGCGTTCACGGTCTGGTGGTGCTCGAGCGCATCCGGCAGCTACGGCCCGAACTGCCCGTGCTGGTCATCACGGGCAACCCGGACAATGAGCGGATCAACGGGCACGTGGACGCGGTCACCCACCTGGTCCGTAAACCTTTCCAGATCAGTCAACTGCTCAAGCTCATCATGCGCATTCTCAGGGGTGCGGAGAGGAACGAGGTTCGAGTATGAACAGTGTCTGCAAAGTTCTGCTGGTCGATGATCACGCGATGTTCACCGAAGCGCTGGGTGAGCATCTGGCCCGGGATCCCCGCTTCAACGTCGTGGGCATCGTTCACAACGCCGAGGCCGCCATCGAGAAGGCGATGGTGACCAACCCCGATGTCATCGTCATGGACATCGACATGCCCGGATTGATCTCCTTCGAGGCGGCGCGCACCATCGAGACCATGGTGGGCGACGCCCGGATCATCTTCCTCAGTGCGTTCACGCACGATCGTTACATCGAACAGGCGCTGGCGGTCAAGGCGCGTGCGTATGTCACCAAGGGTGAAAAGCTCGAGCGCGTGGTGGATGCCATCCGAACCGTGACCAATGGGGGCACCTTCTTCTCCAAGGAGGTTCGTGAGAGGCTTAGGATCGAATCCAACGGCGTCCGCCTGGCGGGCAAGTCGATGAATACCCGTGTGCGTGATCTGTCCGAACGGGAAATTCAGGTATTGCGTTATATCGCTTCGGGCATGAGCAAAAAGGAAATCGCCGCCACCATGCACCTGGCCGTCAAGACCGTCGAGAATCATTGCACGAACCTGATGGCCAAGTTGAACATCCACGACCGGGTGGAGTTGGCGCGGTTCGCGATTCGCGAGGGCCTTTGCGAGGCATAGGCCGCCGCCCGGTCAGCCAATAGTGTCCGGAATGGATTTCAATGTAAGGTTTCTGTTTGGCTTGGTTCGTTTTGGTGGTTCTTACTTTGGCCGTTGGTTCGCCGTTGAGAGCAAGATAGGCGCAGCGTGAACGTGAAGCACGCGGGTCGCGAAGACGC
>JAFIFY010000127.1 GCA_020831765.1 Phycisphaeraceae bacterium
GAACGATTCGACATAATGGCCGCCAAGCCCGGCCGCGCCGGTACAGAAGTGAACCGGCAGGCCATCAAACAGTCCATCAGGTTGTGGCTCATCGCACGCCACGACGATGCCTACATCCGGCCCGAATCGCTGGACGATGCCCTGGGCGATCCGCCGGTACTGCTCACCAGTGCCGAAATACCTGCCCGCATTCCATACGCGGTAGTCAGTCTGCCGGATCAGCAGGCCAACCAGACGATCATGGCGCTGGCGAAGGTCGGCTATCCATGGATCGGCGATCCGTGCAAAGCGGGACGCTGGTTGCAGATACGACCGAATCACTTCCTGGTGCTTCTCGAAGAGTGGCCACCATCGCATCCTGAATCCACCAATCAAGTGTCTACCCGGGCTGAACCGGGCGAGAAACGCTTCTGGACTGAGGGTCTCCAGCAATGATGAATCGTCAAAATAATGATCCGCGGCGATCCGGGATCGCAGTACGGTCGCGATCAAGTGATTCCCATAACGGCCGTACAGCTTTGGAAACCATCGGCGAAGATGCTGTGTCAGGACTGCAAGGCGCGAGGATACCGGCCGTCGTGGTGCTGGAAATCGGCAAGCGATGTTGTTTTCCGTACCCTGACACAGGTCGGCGTACGGCCAGAACCGATACTGGGTGATGCGCACTTCCGGTTTTTCGACGGCAAGCGCGATCAAATGCCCGAAGACCATCAGTTGATTGGCAAAACGCCCCCCACCGGAGACGAATACCACATGAATGGAGGGTTCCATGTCCTCGTCCGTCTGATTCAGAAAATCGCCTCCTGATTTCAAACACGCCATGCAACTAGCTCACCAAAGGGGTGTCTGTCCTCGTCCGCATTCTCCCAGTTTGACCTCCGCGTCTCGGAATCACCGCAAGGGTGCGACATCGGTCCTATCTGGTCAACTTGAAATTACCACCACCGGAACTTTTCACTTGTTTCCTCGAACGTGACAAACTGGAGAATGGAATTATAACCGTTAGCCCTGAGGTGCTCGCAGTCCGCTGGCCACACCGGGCCACTTGAAGCAGGCTTGCGATGATCAGGAAGCGGGCGAAGGTCGAGCGCGTATTCCGGAATTTCGGTCAGCCACGGCATCAAGGAGGCGGCCCACCGGGTCGGGATCACGAGGTTCCGGGCACGGGCATGCCGATGGGTCGGTCACGACCGGAGCGCGCCCAGGCGCTACGAAGCTGCTCAAAGGCTTGAAAGCGCGGGAAGGTGGTCGCGTAGATTCGCGCGATGACGATGATGCTCGCCGGCAGGAGAGAGGTGGAGGTACCCAGGTAATTGCCCTGCTTGTGAAAGACCAGAAACGTGAAAATAAACAAGGCGAAAAGGGTCGTGGCCAGACTCCGCGCCTCGGGTGAGCTCCACGACATCCGAATGAGCCGGACCCCATGCACGACCGTATAGCCAACCACGCACATCCAGATGATCAATCCCACAATGCCCTTCTCGACGAGGATTTCCGGGGTCAGCATGTGAACGTAAATACCCACGACCTGATGGCTCATACTTGCGGCTTCACCAAGGCCAAGCAGCCAGTAAACCGCCCCGGCTTCGGCCCAGAACGAAAATAACTCCGCGACCAATCTGCCACGCCCCAGGGTCGGGTCGTCAAGAATGGCAGTAAATCGTTCAATCGTGGCGATCCCCGCAAACAGATACAGAAACACACTCAGGAATACCAGCCCGCCGATGGATACCACCGCGAACTGCTTGATGCTCCTGATCGGACGGGCGATCGGCATGAACGCCAGAACGATCACCAGGGAGAAGATCAACTGGCCACGGGATTCACTCTGAATACTCAGCCATGAGGCAAGAACGATGGCGGTCCAGCGGTAGATCGTCCACCACAAATTGCTTTTTTGTGGGACCATCAATAGCGCGGCGATCAGCACGTATCCCGCATAGGTGGAAAGTGCCAGCGGGTTGGTGACCATATCTCCATACGCGTGCTCAATGACCAGCCCTCGGCCGGCAAAGCCACCGTAGAGCAGGATCAAGCCAATCAGGGGAACGCTGATCAGAACCAGGCAAATCATGCCTTGGCGAAATTCACGAAGATCGGAAACCAGTAGCGGCGTAATCAGAAAACCAAACAGGAGGGCGAACAACAACCGATTAGCAAACTCCAGACCGATCCCCGAATCGTAGTGCCAGATGAATGTCGCCGCGCTCCAGAACATCAGGAGATACCACGCAATGCCGCCGGGCGACAGCGGCATCAGGATGCGCTGGCCGCGCATGAGCCGTACCACGATCGAAGTGAAAACCGGAATCGCCAGCACCGCATACGGAAGGTACCGATCGATGAGAAACGGGCCACCCATGATGCGGCCGAACTGCACCATGACCAGCATGCTCGCGGCAATGCCCAAGGCCGCGCCGGGATAGCGGAGCACCGCAATGGTGCCTCCTACGCAGACGGCGGCGAAAAGTGCAACGGCGATCCAAGTCATGGAACTGTCAGTTTAGCCAAACCGAGCCAGGCAGGGCAGTGTCGATGGCAACAGCCGTCCGGCACCTTCGGCGCTCGATCTCGAAGTGCCTCTACGCGAAAACAACATCGGCGGTTCAAACAGACGTCGCGCCCAAGCACTCGGCTGACACCATCAACCTTATCGTCCTGATCGCCGCACGGCTCAACCGAGCATGCGGCAAAGCCCTGGGGTTGGCTGGAATGTAATGGATTCGATACGGCAGGCAAATATTGACGCATAGCGCGTGATCCGATCTTGCTTTAGCGTCAGTGGGCCGCCGGATTGCCAATCCATCCGGAATACCCAGGCAAGCGTCGGATTCCGTTCCTGTTCCCCCGCCCATCGTACTGGCCAAGCCTTAAAAGCCGCGGCAAAACCCTATCAGGCCGCGGGGCCGGTGTATTCGGCTTCGCTGGTGCAGGTTTCGCGGACGCGGATTCGGTCCAGCAGGGGCAGTTGCGGCTTGATGCGTTCGTAAAGCCAGACGCATAGCATCTCGGCGGTGGGGTTTTCAAGGCCCTCGATCTCATTGAGCACACGATGATCCAGCGAATCGATGATCGGGCCGACCACTCGCTTGATGTCGCCGTAATCGATCAGGTATCCGGCCTCGGGATTCACATCCCCGGCCACCAGCACATCGACATGGAAACTATGGCCGTGCATGCGGCGGCACTTGTGCCCTTCCGGGAACGTCGGCAGCCAGTGGGCCGAATCGAAGGTGAACGTCTTGGTCAGTGTGATTTGCATGGTTCGATCAAGGTCCGCCATTGCCAGGGATCGCAAACCGGGCCGGGCCCGGGCCGCCAGAAGCGCATCGGCCGGTTTCCCGGATAACCCCCCGGCCATCAGCTTCGATCGGCCGCCGCCATCCGGGCGCGGATGCGCTTGTCGATCCACATCGCCGGGATGACCACCAGCCCTGCGCAAAACGCCTTGAGCAGGTGACCGCCCTCGAGCGCCGCGGTGCCGAAAAGCCGCTGCATCATCGGCAGATACGTAAACAGCGCCTGAAGCGCGATCATACCAACCACACCCACGAGCACCGCTCGATTCTCGCCCAGCGGAACCTTCCAGAAAGGTTCCTCGAAACGGCGGCATTCAAGCATGTAGAACAACTGAAAGACCATGATCGTGGCCACCGTCACCGTCTGGCCCACGGCCAGGGCGTATTCGGCATCCGTGCCCTCGGCCAGCAGGGAGTGGTGCGTCCATCGGAACATCAGCAGCCCCACCACGGTCATCAGCAGGCCGAAGACCAGCACGCGGCTGAGGATGAATCGATCGAGGATCGGATGGTCCGGCCGGCGGGGCGGCCGGCGCATGACGTTGCGCTCCATGCCCTCGAAGGCCAGCGGCAGCGAGAGCAGCACCGCCACCACGAGGTTCACCCACAGAATCTGCGCCGGTCGGATGGGCATCACCGGCTGTCCCTCGACGATGGGGAAGATCATGATGGCGATCAGCACGATCATGGCCTGGCCGAAGTTGGTCGGCAGGATGAACGCCAGGGCCTTGACCAGGTTGTCGAACACCCTGCGGCCTTCCTCGACCGCCGCCTCGATGGTGGCGAAGTTGTCATCGGTCAGCACGATGTCGGCCGCCTCGCGTGAGACGGCGGTGCCGGTGATGCCCATGGCCACGCCGATATTCGCCTGGCGCAGGGCGGGGGCATCGTTGACCCCATCGCCGGTCATGGCCACGACCTGTCCGCGCGACTGCATGGCCTTGACCAGTTGCAGCTTGTGTTCGGGCGCGACCCGGGCGAACACCCGATGCCCCATCGCCGCACGCGTCAGTTCCTCCTGGTCCATACCCGAAAGCTGCGCGCCGGTGATCGCCTCGGTCTCCGATTCATCGGTCAGGCCCAGTTCACGCCCGATCGCCAGGGCGGTCTTGGGATGATCGCCGGTGATCATCTTCACCGTCACGCCGGCACTGAGGCACGCCTCGATGGCATCGATCGCTTCTTTGCGCGGCGGATCGATCATGCCCACCAGGCCGAGAAGCTCAAGCCCTTCGGTCATCTCCTCGGGCTCGATCGTCGTGCGATCGGCCCCGCCCCGCCATCGCGCAACAGCCAGCACGCGCATGCCCTTGGCCGCCATCTGGTTCGTCGCCTCGCGTACCGGCCCGGGATCGGTGTCGCTTCGCTCCAGCAGAACATCCGCCGCGCCCTTGAGCATCACCACCGTGCCGTGCTCTTCATCGGCATGCAGCGTCGCCATGAACTTGCGTTCGGAATCGAAAGGTACCTCATCGATGCGCTCGACCCGGTCTCGAAGCCGCTTGACATCAATGCCCAGCTTCTCCGCGGCAACGACCAGGGCCCCCTCGGTCGGATCGCCATGGATCACCCATCGCTCATCTTCATCTTTCTCCAGGCTCGAATCATTGCAGAGCACCGCCGCCTCGAGCAGCCGCCGCACATCATCGGGCAGGCTCGATACCGGTTGACCATCCTCCTCCAGCGAGCCTTCGGGCTGGTAGCCCACGCCGGAAAGCTCCATCGACCGGCCCGCGATCCAGATACGGGTCACGGTCATTTCATTGCGGGTGAGCGTGCCGGTCTTGTCCGAGCAGATGATGGTCGTTCCGCCGAGGGTTTCGACGGCCGGAAGCTGCCGGACAATGGCCCTTCGCGCGGCCATTCGCTGCACACCGATCGACAGCGCGATGGTCACGATCGCCGGCAGGCCCTCGGGAATGGCCGCCACCGCCATACTGATCGCCGCCAGAACCGCATCAGCCAGCGGAAAGCCACGCAGCAACCCGATCACAAGCAGCAGCACGGTGATGGCCAGGATGCCGAGCGTCAGCCAGTTGCCCAGTTTCTTGAGGTTGAGGGTGAGCGGTGTCTGGAGCAGGTCGGCCTGCTCGATCATCTCCGAGATTCGCCCGATCTGCGCATGCACACCGGTCGCCACGACCACGCCGCGCCCCGTCCCGGCCGTGACCAGGCTTCCACTGTGCAGCACACTGGAGCGGTCGCCGACCTGGGCCCGCTCATCCTCGATCGGCTGGTTGTTCTTCTCGACCGGCACCGATTCGCCGGTCAGCATGGCTTCATCCACCCGAAGATTTCGCGACTGAAACAGCCGCAGATCGGCCGGCACCTGATCCCCGGCCTGAAGCAGCACCACATCACCCGGCACCAACTCCCGCGTCGCCAGGCGCACATCGCGTCGATCACGCCGAGCCGTCGCCTCTTCGGAAACCATCCCCATCAGCGATTCAATCGCCCTGCCAGCGCGAAACTCCTGGACAAAACCGATCAAGGTGTTCAGGAACACCACGCCCAACACCACCGCGCCATCGATGGTCTTGCCCATCAGCAGCGCCAGCGCCCCCGAGGCCAACAGAACATAGATCAACGGATTGTGAATCTGCCTTGCGATCAGCAGCCAGATGCTTTCGCCGCGCGTCCGGGGAATCTCGTTGGCCCCGACCGCCTCCAGCCTCGCCGAGGCCTCTGAATCAGACAAGCCATCACGCGAAGCGTCCAACTCCTCGAGCACCTCATCGGCCGATAAGGCGTGCCAGGGGCGTGGGTCGGCCATCAGGGCCCGAAAGTCTCGGGATTGGGAACGATTCATGCTGCAACTTCTCTCGCCAAGAGAGCATACCATCGGTCGGCGCGGCATGTCGCCGTCAAGTTTATGGTGAATCAGACTTTAGATAACCGGAGCCGCTTGCCGCCAGACCTTAGGCGCAACCTCGGCCCCCCGCCACGGATCGCTGAGCCCATCCAGATCAAGGATCACCGGCCCGATGCGCTGCTCGGCCATGTCCAGACCAAGCCGGTAGGTCGCGACATCCAGATCACCCTCACCCAGCGTGCAGCGCACACCCGAACCGGCGACCGAGGTGGAAAGATCGCACAGCCTCCCAACGAGAACGTGCCGGCCCAGCCGCCCCATCGCAACCATCGGGTCGTTGCCCGCGGCCAGAGCGTGGGCCGGGCTGAACCCAGCGCCGATGCCCGGATGATCGCACCGCTCAAGAAACGAAGCCAGAAGATCGGGCTGTTCTTCGAGGTGGATCGCCAGGCGGGCTCCGGTCCGATCGGCCTGGTTGATCAGCTCACCCACCAGCCCGCCATCCTGTTCCAGCAACGGCGCGGGCAGGCCAAGCGAGACCGGCAGATGGCCAAGATCGGCGGCCATCTCCAACGCCGCCAAGGTTGCAGCCATGGCCTGATCGACGTAAGCCTTGTTCAAGAAGTGCTTTACGGGTATAAACGCGTCCAGGCCCGCGATCTCGATCTCGCGACGTCGGCAGAAGCCGGCAAGATCCCGACGTGCCTGCTTGCTTAGCTCGCGTGGCCGGGTCGCGGGGAACGTGGCATCAATCTGGACCGCGCGATAACCCAGCCGTTCGAGACGATCCAGGCAGCCTCGGATATCACCGGATAGCCGCGCAAGCGTTCCAACAGCCGCAGCGAGCCGCATATCGGTGCCGTGCAGTCCATCCATCATCCCTGGAGTTTACCCCAAGGCACACCACCGTCGGAACCGAGGACCAAAGCCCCGTGTGGGTTAGGTCGATAACTTCATGGAGTCGCCGCGTTTGCCGCCAAGAGTTGCCGCCACGAACACGCCGCGCTCAACCCCGCCGGGCCGACTGGATTCGCCATGGCATCACGAACTTACAACCTCGATGACGGCTTGAACCTGCTGGCCAATCTGGCCGAGCGTAATCAAGGCGTCGTGTTGCGCGCGGCCAGGGCCGATTCAGCCGAGGAAGACGACGACGGTTATCCGGTTCGAATCTTGAAGTTCGATGATCAGGTGCTGGTGGTTGATCGGCCCTCGCACTGCTCGGATGCCCGGGTGCTGGAGCCAAAGCGAGCGGTGGAACTGGTGTTTGACCGGAAGGACCATCGGCTCGTGTACACGACGTACGTGCTTGGCCGCGATCGGGTAACGCTCAACGCGACCTTCGAAGTGGCATCCCTGATGCTTGCCCCGCCCCACCGCGTCCGGCATGTCCAGCGCCGCGATTATTTTCGCATGATGCCGCCGGAGGATGCGGTGATTTCCCTGCGTATTCGGCGATTCGATGATGAACGGAACCTTCCGATGGAACCATCGGTCACCACACCGATCGGACGCCTGGGCGGCGGCGGCGTGGATGTCATCCTCGGCAAGACCAGGCTGGAAACGATTACCGAGACGCCCAGGGTGTTTGTGAGCTTTGCCCTGCCGGATTCGGGATACCGGGTCGATACGCCCGCTCAAATCGCCCATCTGCGTCCATTGCGCAATGGCCAGGTCCGGGTCGGGATCGAGTTCCTGTTCGAATCAGGCCCCAAGTCGCAACGCACCATTGATGAAATCTGCCGTCAGACCGTCAACTGGCAGCGCCGCACACTGCAACGACAGAAAATCCGCGCTTAGCTTTCCTTGACACATCCGAATCAGACCGAATCCGATCACGGGAAGATGCCCAGGTTCTCGTAGGTCAGCGCGATCTTGTCGATGGCCAGGGCAAATGCGCTGGTGCGCAGGTCCGGCAGCGAGTCGGCGACCATTCGCTCATGGATCTCGCGGAAAGCAATGGCCATCGTGTCCTGAAGCGCCGAGAGCACCAGCTCCCGTTCGGTGGGCCCATCCATGGCCGTCTTTCGACGCAGTTCAATATCCTCCCGACCGGCCAGGTCCTCCATGGCATCATAAAGCCGGCGGTGGGCGGTCTGCTGATATCGTCGCGTCATGCGTTCAAAGCTGACGTGATTCAGATTCTTGAGCCATTCGAAGTAAGAGACGGTAACGCCGCCGGCGTTGAGATAGATGTCCGGAATGATCATGATGCCGCGTTTGAGCAGGATTCGCTCGGCCTGGGGCGTGACCGGGCCGTTGGCCGCCTCGGCGATGATCCTGGCCTGAATGCTCGGGGCGTTGGCCTCGGTGATCTGGCCTTGCAGCGCTGCGGGGATGAGCACATCACAGGGCAGCTCCAGCGCCTTGGCGGTATCGGTGATGTCATGCACGCCGCGCATGCCCAGAATCGAGCCGGTCGCCCGGCGGTGGTCCAGCACCTTGCGCACATCCAGACCATCAGGATGGTGGACCGCGCCTTCAAACTCGGCCAGCGCGACGATCCGGCCACCGGCCTCGGACAGCGCCTGGGCCGCCGGCACACCCACATTGCCCAGACCCTGCACGATGAAGCTCTTGTCCTTGACGCCCGGCTCCAGGCCCAGCGCGGCCATATGGTCCTCAACACTCAGCGCCTCGACAATGCCGTGAAAAACGCCCAGGCCCGTGGCTTCACGCCGGCCGGGAATCCCGCCAAGCACCAACGGCTTGCCCGTGGTGCACGCCAATGCGTTGAGGTCATCGTGACGCAATGACTGGTAGGTATCAGCGATCCAGGCCATCTCGCGTTCACCCGTGCCGTAATCCGGCGCTGGCACATCCAGCGACGGGCCGAGAAAGCCCTTGCGCAACAGCTCGGTGGCATAACGCCGGGTAATGCGTTCCAGCTCGCCCAACGAGTGCGCACGCGGGTCCACCTTCACGCCGCCTTTGCCCCCGCCAAACGGAATGCCCATCAGGGCGCACTTGAAGGTCATCAGCGCCGCCAGCGCCATGACCGTATCCTGATCGACCAGCGGGCTGAACCGCAGGCCACCCTTGACCGGCAGACGATGCTGGCTGTGCTGGGCTCGATAAGCCTCCATCACCATGATGCGGCCGTTATCCAGCCGAACCGGAAACCGCGTCCGAAAGACGGCGTTGCAGTACTTGATCTGATCGAGCAAGCCCTGTTCGTGGCGGGTGTACCGCGCAGCATGATCGAAATAACCCAGCACGCCCTCGAACATGCTCGTACGCGAAAGATTGGATTCAGGCGCCAAACCCTATGCTCCTTGGCCAATTGCCCGCATCGGACGCAACGGTCCATCACCACGCGCCCGCCGATCAATCCCCCGGAAGTCGCGACCGTTGATCGACCGCATCGCGAAACATCTTAGCCGGATCGCCCGGGGCAACACTCGAAGCGCTGCGTTACCGGCAATTTACGGAAATTCGAGCAACAGGGGGTTGGCCCGGGGCGTTTTGGCGGTACAATAACCACAACGATTTGCCGGCCTCACTCATGGATGAGTGGACCCTTTCACCCCTGGCATGGAGGCTGCCCAATGAGCCGATCGATCCTTTCCCCCGTTCCCAGATCATCACGCAACGGAACCATGTCCTTGGAACCCACCACCGGGACCGCTTCTGATAACGACCCGCCCGCCGCCGGCCGCCAGGATGAAGCCGGGCACGAGACGGCGGACACGGTCCGAGATTCGGCCTACGACCTCCATCATCTGGAAGGTATCGAGGTCCAGCCGGCCCAAGGTTCTGACGGCGGCGATTTGACTTCACCTTCGGAATCGCCGGTCCGCACGCGTTTGCGGGAGTTCAGCGAGGCGTTCCAAGCCTTTGCCGCGCCCCTGTTGCCGGCACTGGAGGACTTCGCGGCGAAACTGGCCGCCACGCCGCTGCCCGAGAACATCCGCGGCTTGTTGGCTCCGGTACGCGACCTGGTCCACCAGTTCCACCAACTCGTACAAAAGATCGCTCAGCAGCAGGCCTATGTCCTGATCTTCGGCCCGCTCAAGAGCGGCAAATCCACGTTCATGAACGCCATGTGCGGCACTTATGTCAGCGAAGTGACCGCCCTGCCGGCCTACCCCTGCATGGTTCATGTCGCCCACGCCGATGAATCGGGCATCACCTTGAGGCAGTACGACGATCAGTCCATCACGGTCAATGATGCCGCCGTACTGGGCGAGCGGATCGAAGAAGCCCACAAGGAACTGGTCGCCACGATGCGTCGGCTTGAAGCCGATGGCCAGACTTTCGACCCGGCGGCGCATCTTCCGACGGCCATCCATCGCATTGATGTCAATCTTCCCAACCATGCCCTGGCCGAATCCGGCGCGGTGCTCGTGGATACGCCGGGCCTCTACAGCCGCATGCGGTTCGGCTACGACCGCATGACCCGTGACTTCCGGAACGCGGCTGCTTCGGCGATCTTCATCGTCAAGACCGACAATCTCTTCCTCGAACAGGTCTTTGAAGAGTTCAGCCAGCTTCTGGAGCTTTTCAGCCGCATCTTCCTGGTCATCAACGTCGATTCCTCGAAACGGGACCTGGCGCCCGATGGAACGCTGCGGCCCAGTCTCGAACACACCGATCCGGAACGGATCGTCCAGGCATTCCGCGATCTGTCGATGAGCGCGCCGCTCAAGGCCGCCGCCGATGAGCAACGCCTGAAGCTTTACCCGGTCGATCTGCTCAGTGCCGCCAGTCAACGGCTTCGCCATGCGTCCGGGGCCGGGGCCGCGGACGCGGACGCGGCCGATGCGCAGGACGGCCAGAATTCGGGCCAGGCCGGCGACGATTTTGGCCGACTGCTCGACGATCTGACCGACTATCTCAACAGCAACGAATACCTTCGCGAGTTCCTGCGCGATTCAGTTCAGCGGGCGGCTTCCCTTCTGGATGAGTGCGGCCGCATGGGTGAAGCGATCGGGGCTCGCGAGGAACTGATGCGCCGGCGTCACGAGCTTAAAGAACGCCACGACCGCCTGTGCCGGCAGCGCGAAGCGGTGGGCCAACTGCGAAAGGTGAACTGGGCCACGGAATGCAAATCAGCCCTGGACGCGGTCGCGGCGACCTTCGATGAATATGGCCTGGAGGTTCGGGCGAACCTCGAACACTTCGCCCACAGCCGCATCGATTCGTGGTTCCGCGGTGATGAACCGCTGGATTCGCTGGCCAATTCGATCCAGGCAGAACTGGCCCGCGCCGGCAAGGGCTTTATCGATCTTTACCGCGAAGATGGCCATCGAAGGCTGACCCAGGAAGCCCGTGGGCTTGCCCTGTCCAGCCCCGTGACCCAGGCGATTTCCACCGTCGGGCTCAACTGGCCGCAGGCAGCGCGGCAGGTCTTCAGCCGATTGGCGATCGATCAATCCATGCCAGTGCCCGAAGCCTCGCTGGCCACCGAGCGGATTCCCATTCGCAAGAGTCTGCTCGACTGGCTGCTCTTCCGCGGCCGGACCAGGATTCGCCGCAAACTGTTCGGCGACACCGACCAGCCCAGTCGGCCCATCCCAGCGCCCATCAAGAATCGCAAGCTGAGCGGGGCGGGGAAAAAGGCCATCGAAGCGCAGGCGTCCGAGGCGATCGAACAGTTGATCCAGCAGGGCGCTTCGGCCTTTCCCGACAGCCTCGGACATGCTTTTATCTCCGGCATCGAGGGATGGATGAAAACGGAGCTGGAACGCGAAGATCGCGATATCCAGGCGAAGCTGGAGGCCCTCAAGCCGGAAATCGAAGCCGCCGAAGCCTTGGAACAATCATGGACCACACTGGATGAGCAACTGCAATCCGCGGACTCATCCCTGGAACAGGTCCGAGACCGCTTCGCCCGCCAGTAAGCCATCAGGATGGATGCACCAATGTCGTCAACGCGGGCGACTTCAAGATGATCAGGTGCCGCACCCGATCAAGACCGGCGGCAGTCCGCCCGGTCAGGCGCGTGATGGCTGGCCGGTGCGGCTGTCGTGTTCCTTGATGATTCGGTAGAGGTCAGCGGCGCTGGCCGCTTTCTTGACCCGGTTTCGCAGGTCCGGGTCGGTGAGCATGCGGCTGATCGTGGCCAGCGCCTGAATGTGCGGGCCGGTCTGATCGAGGGGCGAGGCGAGGATGAAGATCAGTTCGACGGGCTGCCCATCGATGGCACCAAAGTCGATCGGCGGCGAACAGGCACCGACCGCCATCACCAGTCGATCACAGCCTTCCACCTTGCCGTGCGGGATGGCGATGCCGTGTCCGATGCCCGTGGTTCGCGTCTGTTCGCGACGCCAGACCGCATCCTTGAATCCGGCCGGATCGCGCAGGTAACCGCCAGCGCCCAGCAGATCAGCCAACTCGTGGATCGCCGACTGTTTGTCGCGCGCTTCCAGCGGCACCTTGATGCAATCGGCATGAAGAATCTCGGTCAGCAGCATGGCTCGGGCCTGGAGGAACGGATGTTAAGGTGAATCGCGGCCGCTTGCCGCCAATGAATGCCTGTAAGAATATCGGCCTGTCGCATCGATCGCAACCAATCCTTTACCCTCGCCGGGGATGTACCCCAAAAAACCAGCGTTCCTGGGCTCATCCAGGCGACCGACCGCCTTCACCATGGTCCGGATCGTTGACCCGGCCCGGGGATGCGCGGCCGTCACGCGCTGGAAGCCGATTTCTCATGGCCGCTGGCCGCCGATTCGTGATAGAGCAGCCGCCCGCAGCTTGGACAGCTCACCACCTGCTCAGCGCCGGAAAACAGCACGCTGACCCGCTCCAGCGGAACCTGCATGAAGCAGCCGTTGCAACTGTATTCCCGTCGCCGCTTGTTGACTTCCTCGATCGAGGCCATCGCCTCGCCATCGTAAGCGTCCGAAAGCCGCTGAAACGTCTTGAGCAACTCCGGCGGAATCTGCCCACCCGCTTCATCACGCTGCTCCCGAAGCTCGCTGAGCCGCTGGCCAACCTCGGCCCGGGCCGCCTCGGTATCGCGCTCGGCCGCATCCACCAGCGTTCGCTGATCGGCGATCCGGCCTTCGATCTCCGCGATCGAATCGTTGAACTCCTCGGCACGGGTCATGAACTCCAGCGCCTGCTCCTCGATCTTGCCGCGACTGTTCTTGAGCGTGCTGACCTCAACCAGAAGCGCTGAATATTCCCGGTTATTCTTGACACTGTTCATCTGCTCCCGAAGCTTGTTTTCCTTGGCCGCGATCTCCTGAGCTTCGACCTCGGCCGCGGATGCCTTGACCCGCGATTCCTTCTGCTGGTGCAGCAGGCTTTCCTTCTGCCGGTTGTACTCCTCCCAACGCTGGGTCACCGCCTTCTGTCGCCGCATTGCCTGGTCAAGCCGGGATTCCAGGCCCCGCACCTGCTTGTCCAGCAGAAAAAGCTTCATCAGTCGCTCATGGATCGTCATCGGGCACTCCAGCAACTCGGGATCGGACTGCCATCATATCGGAAAATGATAGGGCCGCCGCAGACCACCTTCACAAGCCCGAACCCCGGGGCACATCCCCGTCCGAGCCCCCGATCCGGCCTCATGCGCAAGTCTGCGGCCCGCACCGATCGATCAAAAGATGCGCTTGTATTGCTTAAGGATTGGCAAGACCCATGCCGTCGGGCATACCCGCCCCGCACGTTGATGGGATGGCCACCGCTGGATGTCGAATCCGTCGCCACGCGATCTGGCCTCGCTGCGGCAGACCAATCAGACCCTGCCGTGAAGGTACTCGTTCAGATACTGGATCGTCACTTCCTGCGTGCCGGAGAGATACGCATTCACATCACCGATCGAGATCATGCCCACAAGCTGCCCATCTTCGCCCACCACCGGCAGATGGCGAATGCGATTGTTTTTCATCAGCGTCCGGATATCCTCCAATTCCATGCTCGGGTTGCAGCAGATGACCTGAGCCGTCATGACCTCCTCGACCAGGCTCGTGGCCGGGTCGCGCTGCTGGGCCACCACGCGCTGAAGCACATCCCGCTCGGTGAAGATGCCCGCGATGCCGTCCTGATCATCGACCACCACCAGTGCGCCGATCTTGCGGCTGTTCATCAGACGGGTCGCGGCCAGAACGGTGGCCCCATGATTGATGGTGTGGACGGTGGCACCCTTCTGCTTGAGAATCTCGCTGGCTTTGGCCATGGGGCAACTCCTTATTCATCGAAGAACACGATGCGTTTTTGAACCATGATCGGTTCGATAGAAGCAACGATCATTCCCCGGGAGCGACCGCCAACGGAATTAGACCCGATCAGAATACTTTTTTCAAGGGAACCGCGCGAATTACGCGCCACATCGGCCAAAACCGGCGGGGAAGTGTCGCCAAACCTCTGCCCTACGAGTGTTTTCGGCTCGCGCCATCGGGACCTTCGGGCTCGTTGAGAAGGTCCGGACGACGGTTCCGGGTGCGATGGACACTTTCGGCCCGTCGCCAGGCTTCGATCTGGGCATGGTGGCCACCCAGCAGCACATCCGGCACGGCGCGGCCATCCCAGACCGCCGGCCGCGTGTAGTGCGGATAGTCGAGCAGCCCGCCCAACGCCTCGGAAAAGCTCTCATGCAGCGGCGACTCATCATCGCCCAACGCCCCCGGCAAAAGCCGCACCACGCCATCGATCAGCACCATCGCCGGCAGCTCGCCTCCCGTAAGCACATAGTCGCCCACGCTGATCTCGGTGATCGGCTCCAACCGATCGAGCACGCGCTGGTCGAACCCCTCATAGTGCCCGGCAAGAATCAACAGCCGATCCTCCCCGGCCAGTTCGGCCAGCAGCTTCTGATCCAACCGTCGCCCCTGCGGGCTCATCAGAATGCGATGCGCCGGCCGATGCGGCTCCTGTTCCTGAACGCGCTTGACCGCATCCCAGACCGGCTGGCACTGAATGACCATGCCCGGGCCGCCGCCATAGGGCGGCCGATCGACCTTCTGGTGACGATCGGTGGTGAAGTCGCGAATGTTGTGGACGTGGTAAGCAACCACCGGCTGGCGGACAACCTGCCCGGCATCGTCCAGCTTCACCTCGGCCGCGCGCTTGAGAATGCTCGAGCCCAGGACGCCGGCGAACATCTCCGGAAACAGCGTCAGCACATCAATTCGCATGGGAAGTTCACCTCCACGTGCAGCAGAAACCCATTCCGGAAACCCACCCGAAGCGCACATTCCGGAATTCTCGCCACGACTCGGACACCCCTGTCGGGAAACGAAAACACCTCGGCGGGAACCGAGGTGCGATCCTTGAGCATCCTGATACGGCAACCTTGGCCGAGCCCTTGAAGCGCGATTCGGCCCGGATCGGACAGCGTCATCGCCCACATCCGACCCAACCGCCGCGCCGGGCGGCCCCCCTGGCGTGCCTTATGCCGAGGTGGCCGGTTCGCTGGCCGTGGCGGGGGTGATGCCCGCCTTGCGGATCAGGTCGCGAACCGTCTGGCTGGGCTGCGCGCCCTTGCTGAGCCAATAGTTCACCCGCTCGGCGTTGAGCTGCAGCGCCTTCTCCGGCGCTGCTTCGATCGGGTCGTAAAAGCCCAGTTCCTCGATGGCCCGACCATCCCGGGGCGCTCGCTTATCGATCGCGCACACCCGGTAAAAGGGCCGATTCCGCCGTCCCATTCGCTTAAGCCTGAGTCGAACCACGTTCCAGTTCTCCATTCACAAGCCAAACCGCGACAGTCAGTTATCAAACCAACGGCAAACCCTGCGGCTTGACATCGCCCGCGATCTGAACCATTACCGACCCGGTCACCCGACCGAGCCGAGCCAAGCAGTGTAACCCACCCCCCGCCGAGGTTCAAGTGGGATTCAAGGCGATTCACGCACGGAGGGCAACGTCATGCGTTGCGGCGACCTCCACTCGAGGGGTAGCCCCAGCCCCGGCAACATTCTAAGATGTCCCGGGCGGAAGACGGCCGTCGATCCGGCTGCCGAGCCGGTCATCAAGCGCTTGCCCTGTCCTGTGGCCACGGTTCCGGCCGCTTGCCGACGATGCGGGCCGCGCCGACTGAAGCACCACCGGATGGATGAAACCCAACATGACCCCAGCCAAATCCCCCACAGACCGCGCGACTTCGACGCCAAGCCCGCTCAAGGGGCAGGTTTCGGACATTCTCAATCGGATTCGCCCGGCCATCCAGGCTGATGGTGGCGATGTCGAGTTGATCGATGTGACCGAGGCGGGCGTGGTGCAGGTCAAGCTGCACGGCAACTGCATCGGTTGCCCTTCCAGCTCGATGACCCTGCACATGGGCATCGAGAAGACGCTGGTGGAGAAACTTCCGGAAGTGACGGGCCTGGAGGTTGTGTCCTGATGCGGTCCGGGGCTCGGCAAAGCCGGTTCGTGGCCGACCCCTCAGGATCGCCGGGCGGCCTTGGTCACGGGGGCGAACCGGGGGTGCCCGCCTTGACGGCGAACCGGGCCAATCGCCGCGCCATCTTGAGCCGAGACGATAAGTTGACGACGAACCGAGGCGAATATCTGGCTTTATATCCAGCCTTGGTGTAGATTAAGCGCTCTCCGCTCCAGCGGAGTCGGCCGAGAACGGAATCGATACGAGCGTGTCCGTCGCGACGAACCCAGCCCCCGGAGGTCTGTCGCCCATGCTCGAGCAGGAGCAAAATCCATGCTGGCATTGACGCGAAGGATTGGAGAGGAAATCGTCATCGGTGATCCGGCCTCGCCCCTGGGGGTGATTCGCGTGGTCGATATTCACGGAGACAAAGTCCGCCTTTCGTTTGATTTTCCCCGCGACATGCCGGTCAACCGCCGGGAACTGGCCGAACAGAAGGTCAAGCAGGCCCGGGAAGGCACGGCCAAGCCCGACGGGGGAGGTTGAAGAACCGGCCCCATCCCATCCGCCGGATTCGACCAACTTCGCCGCGCATTTCACAAGTCTTCGTTTTTCACCAAGTTGCATGGAATTCGCTTGCGTTGTTCTGTTCTTTCGACTATTGTTATTTCAACGGATGTGCCCGAAATCTTCGGGCAGCCGCCAACGATCGGTTTCTTCGATTGTGCGAGCCGGTCCGCGCCATGGTCCATCAGCGAAACTTCCGGCTTCACAAGGTAAGTGAGGTCGTCTCGTGAAAAACCGTCATGCTTTCTCCCTGATCGAGCTTCTGTTGGTCTTGGCCATTCTTGCGCTCCTGATGAGCCTGCTGCTTCCTTCCCTGAGTGCCTCCCGCGAGGTCGCCCGGCTGGCCCATTGCCAGGCCACCATGCGCGGCGTCGGAGCTGCGGTGGGAACCTATGGCATGGACAACCGGCAGCGAACCCTGCCCGCCCTGATCACACTCACCAACTCATCGGAAGCGGGCGGAGAGTGGTGGGACGGCCTGTTGGTCAAGAACGAATATGTGCCCATCGAGAAGGGCGAAGAAGCCATCCCATCGAAGCGTTCACCGTTGCGCTGCGTCAACGATATTCCCGAGCCGGCCATGGACTGGCCACCGGGCCCCTACGATGGTCTGGAGCGGTCCGCCGCGTATCGAACCAGCGATGAGCTTCGCAAGGTCGCCGTACGCCCCTACAAGAGCCCGGCAACGGGCCAGGTGGAGTTCTGGACCCACACCAGCTTCGGCATCAACGGCAGCAATCCTGAGAGCAACGTATTCATCAGACCATCACGATTCGGAGAGGGCAACACGCCGTTCCTTCACCCTCATCACTGGCAACGCCCCACGAGCAACTTCGCCAATGTCTACTACTCCCAGATCGAGGTTTCGCACAGCCGTCTGATCAGCTTGTATGACGGCTTTCTGTTCCATGTGACCGGATCGGACCTGCACAGCGCCCGCCACATGGGCAACACCCGCATCGCCCTGATCATGTTCGATGGCAGCGCGCTGAATGTGCTGAATGAGGATTTGCCCTCGACACTCTACAGCACCGGCCGGAATTTCAATCGGGATGGAGAAGTCACACACTGGATCAACCGGTGATCCGACCCGCATCATTTCGATCCAGCACGGACCGACATCTCAAAACACAAGCGGTAATCCGATCCGCGCGATGGTGGTCGTTACGATACGCCCCGCGTCATCACCAACCCGCATTCGGAACCTCCCCTCATGCCCGACACCAGGCCTCCCAACCTACTTTGGATTTCGTTCGAGGACACCAACCCACGGTACGGCTGCTATGGCGATCCGATTTCGGTGACGCCGAATCTGGATCAACTGGCCGCCGAAGGCTGCGTCTGGCCTCAGACGTTCTCGACTTCCGGCGTCTGTGCTCCGGCGCGCGCGGCCGTCATCACGGGCATGTACGCGGCATCGATCGGCGCCCATCACATGCGCACGGTCCAGGCGCGGCCGGATATGCCGGAATTGCCCACGCCTTACGATGCCGTGCCACCCCACTATGTCAAATGCTTTACCGAATACCTTCGCGCCGCCGGCTACTACTGCACCAACAACCAGAAGACCGATTACCAGTTCCAGCCGCCGCTGACCGCCTGGGATGAGTTGGGCCCCAAAGCCCACTGGCGGAATCGGCCGAACCCCGATCAACCGTTCTTTGCGGTCTTCAACCCCACGAGAACACACGAAAGCGGCATGTGGGATGAAAACGCGCCCGATCCGTTGGTGGTGGATCCCGATCAAGTGACCGTTCCGCCCTACCTGCCCGATACGCCAAAGGTGCGCACCGCTCTGGCGCGCCTGTATACCCACCTGCACCACTCCGATACCCATCTGGGGCGGTTGCTCGACGAACTGGAGGCCGATGGCCTTGCGGACAACACGCTTGTCATGCACTGGAGTGACCACGGCCCCCTGCCGCGCGGCAAACGTTGGCCGTATGATGCGGGCGTTCATGTGCCGATGATCGCGCGATGGCCAGGTAGGATCGAGCCGGGCACGGTCAGCGACCAACTGCTCAGCACGATCGACCTTGGCCCGACGGTGCTCTCGGCGGTCGGCTTGCCGATTCCGCGCCACATGCAGGGCATGGCGTTCATTGGTGATCAGGCCGCGCCGCCGCGCCAATACGTCTACATGACGCGGGACCGTCACGATGAGAATTACGACATGGTCCGGGCCGTGCGCGATTCGCGATTCAAGTACATCCGCAACTACCATCCCGAACTGCCTCGACTCGGATGGCAGCCGTACCTCAACCGCCACCCGATCATGCAGGAGATGTGGCGATGCAGAATGGCTGATGAACTTTCCGGCCCCCAGTTGCTGATGTTTGAACACGGCCGACCCTGCGAGGAACTCTACGACACGCAGAGTGATCCGCACGAGATTCACAACCTGGCCGATGATCCGGAATACGTGGCTCACCTTGGGCGATTGCGCGATGCCCTTGCCCGATGGCAGGATGAGATCGGCGATCTGGGCCGAATCAGCGAGATCGAGCTGGTCAACCGCTGGTATCCCAGGGGCATGCAACCGACCACGGCCACGCCGCTGTTCATTCCCCTGGCTGACGGTTACCCGGGCATCGTGCCATCCACCGGTTCAATCACCTGCCCGGCCCCGGCCATGCTGCAACTGACCTGCGCCACGCAAGGGGCAAGCATCGCCTGGCGATTGGAGAGCGACGCGGCCGATCGCTGGCGACTGTATTCAGACCTCATTCAACTGACTCCGGGACGATACACGATCGAGGCCCAGGCCGGCCGCATCGGGTACAAGCCCAGTGACACCGTGCGCATGGAGATCGAGGTGACGGGCTGAGGTGTCTGGATGAGGTTCCTGATGGAGACATCGGAGGAAATCCGGGATATGATTTGTTCGGCCAGCGTTTCGTCCGGCGTGGCACTTCGAGGGCTTCTTGAGCATGTACGCGAATTATCCGCTTACAATCTTCACCAGCGCGTTCGGTCAGCTTTTTTCTCGAATGATCATGTTCCAGGCGGCCGCCGCGCTGGGTACCGTGATCGGTCTGACCATGGTCGCCGGTTTCGGCTTTCAGCTTCTTCCCTGGTGGGCATGGCTCCTGATGATTTACAACTGGGTCGCCATGCTCTTTTCATCCGCCGGTTTCTTCCCGGCCATGCTCATCATCGGATTGAAACTGATCTACATCACGCATGAACTCAGCCACCGTTGGCTGCTTGTGCCGTTGCTGCTCTTTGCGGTTCACGCGTGGTGGCTGTCCCGGATGGTGGGATTCTGATTCGAGATTGAGCGCGGCAATCCAGCCGCCGCGCCATCATGGCGGGCCGGGGTCCGGGCTTTGCTGTAAACTGCCCGCCATGCTGGCCCAGGTCCATAGCTTTGTGCTTCAGGGCATCGAACCGATGGCCTGTGAGGTGGAGGTCGATGTCACCACCGATGAGTTGACGCCCAAGACCACCATCGTCGGGCTGCCGGATTCGGTCGTGAAGGAATCGATCGAGCGGGTCCGCGCGGCGATGGTCAACAGCGGCTTCACATTTCCCGAAGCCCGGTTGCTGGTGAACCTCGCCCCTGCCGATATCCGCAAGGAAGGGCCGATCTACGATCTTCCCATCGCCATCGGCCTGCTTCTGGCTTCCAGCACCATTCAACAGCCCAATCATCGACGTTTGCTCTTTGCCGGCGAGCTGTCGCTGGATGGCCGCGTCCGACCGATTCGCGGGGCCATCAACCTGGCGATTCTGGCGCGGCGGCTGGGCATGGATGGCGTGGTGGTGCCCACGGAGAACGCCGAGGAAGCAGCGGCCGTCGGCGATCTTGCGGTGTATCCGGCCGATTCGCTGACCAGCGTCGTGGGCTTTCTAAACGAGACCTACCCCATCGAGCCGCATCCGGATGTCGATATCGATGCCATGCTCGATCAGGCGACGCCGCCGGTGGACTTTGCCGATGTCAAGGGACAGGAAGCGGTCAAGCGGGCGATGCTGATCGCGGCGGCCGGGGCGCACAACATTCTGATGATCGGCCCGCAGGGAACGGGTAAGACCATGATGGCCAAGGCGCTGCCGGGCATCCTGCCGCCATTGACGCGGGATGAAGCGCTCGAGGTGACGCGGATATTTTCCAGTGTCGGCCAGTTGGCCAGGGGCGAAGCTCTGGTGACCCGCCGCCCGGTGCGCAGCCCGCATCACACCTCCAGCGGCATCGCCATGATCGGCGGCGGTGCGATCCCGCGGCCCGGTGAAGTCAGCCTCGCTCATCATGGCATTCTTTTCCTGGATGAACTGCCCGAGTTTCCCCGGCCGGTGCTCGAAACGCTGCGCCAACCCCTGGAAGATGGTGAAGTGACCATCGCCCGGGCGCACAGCTCGCTCCGCTTTCCTTCGCGCTTCATGCTGGTGGCAGCGCTCAACCCCACGCGCAAGGGCCGCAAAAGCAACGATGAGGCCGGGCGGAAGCAGATGGAGAAGTATCTCTCGCGGATCAGTGGCCCGCTGCTGGATCGGATCGATATTCATGTCGAGGTGCCCAATGTGCCTTACCGCCAACTGGCATCCATGAAGCGCGGCACCGGCTCGGCGGAGATGCGCCAGCAGGTTCGTCAGGCAAGGGAACGACAGCAGTGCCGAAATGGTGCGGATGTCCAGACCTCGCGCAATGGCGTGCCCAATGCCGTGCTCAGCGGCCGGAAGCTGGATGAGATCGCCACAGTCGATGAGCAGACACGCGAGTTGCTGCGACAGGCAATGACCGAACTGGGCTTATCCGCCCGGGCATTCGACAAGGTTCGCCGCGTGGCGCGCACCATCGCCGACCTGGAAGGTGCCGACCGGATCGAATTCCAGCATGTCGCCGAGGCCATCAGCTACCGTCTCCTGGACCGCCAGCAGTAACCGAGCGATGCAGCCATTACGCTTTGCCCATCCCCCGGGCCGCTGGTAAGCTGTCTTCAGACGGCACGCGCGGCTTCGGAATCGTCCGAGGCCCTTTTTCTTATCCGGCGGATGCAGCCCGAACAGTCCACCGATCCTCCGGCCTCGGGGGACCGTGGACGGCTTCTGGGTGCCGGGGTGGGGATGCTCGCTGCCGCGCATCGGTTCGCTCATGCCCCGTGCCCGATCATCGACCTGGAGCCTTCATCATGTTCGACAGCGTGCCCACCGCCCCACCGGACCCGATCCTCGGGCTGACCGATGCGTTCAAAGCCGATCCCAACCCCGACAAGATCAATCTCGGTGTCGGGGTCTACCAGGATGAGACCGGCCACACGCCCATCCTCGATAGTGTCACCGAGGCACGCAAGCGCATCATCGCGGCGGAGAAGAGCAAGACGTACATGCCCATTACCGGTGATCCGGCTTTCGGCCGCCACACTCAATCGCTGCTGCTTGGTGCTGACCATGCCCTGGTCGATCAGAAGCGCATCCTGACCGCCCACTGCCCCGGCGGCACGGGCGCTTTGCGCATCGCCGGCGAGTACCTGGCCAGGCTTCACCGGGGGGCGACCATCCACATCAGCGATCCGACCTGGGCCAACCATGAAAGCGTCTTTGGCGCCGCGGGGCTGCCCATCGAAACATACGACTATCTCGCCGGCGAAACGATCAGCCTCGATTTCGAAGCCATGCTCGAATCCATTGAGGGCATGGCCCGGGGTGATGTCATCCTGCTGCATGGTTGCTGCCATAATCCCACGGGCATCGACCTTTCGTCCGAACAATGGCGAACCGTGGCCGAACGCATTCGCGATCAGGGCCTGCTGCCGCTGGTCGATCTGGCCTATCAGGGCTTTGCCGACGGCCTGAACGAAGATGCCGGGGGCCTGCGCATCCTCGCCTCGATCGTGCCCGAGATGATCATCTGCTCGAGTTATTCCAAGAACTTTGGTCTTTACAACGAGCGTGTCGGAGCGCTTTCGATCATCGCCTCCAGCACCAAGGCCGCCGAGGCGGTGTTCAGTCAGATCAAGACCATCATCCGCGCCAACTACAGCAATCCCCCGGCACACGGCGCGGCGATCGTCACCACCATCCTCGACGATGCCCAACTGCGGAAGCGATGGGAGGTTGAACTGGCCGAAATGCGCACACGCATCAACGATCTTCGGCGAAAGTTTGCCGAGGCACTGGCGGAGCGCAGGGTGAAGCTGATCGAATCGGGCAATGATTTTCTCAACCACCAGCGCGGCATGTTCTCCTACTCGGGCCTGAACCGGGAGCAGGTGACGAAGTTGCGCCGGGAACAGGCGGTCTATATCGTCGGCTCGGGCCGCATCAACATCGCGGGCATCAATGACCGGAACCTGGTGCCCCTCTGTGATGCCATCGCCGCGGTGACCTGCGCCCGGTGAGCGCCGGGCGAGGCTCGAACCCGCGACGGCCCGCATTCATTCAAAAACCAGTTCCGCCACCAGATTGCCGTTGGCGTGAAGCTGCCGGATGATGGCGATTCGGTCCTTGACCGGCACCTGAAGCTGATTGAACGCCGCGACCAGATTGACCAGCGACCGACCGGCCGCCTGGGCGGGGTCCAGCTCGTGGAACACCTTGGTCCGCACCTGCGGGTTCTCCGGCGTGGCGGGTGCCTCGGGCACGATCGTCGAGATGGTCAGGCCCTCGTGCGTGATGATCACCGGGGAAATCTGCACATCACCGCTGATGACGATGGTGCCGGTCTGTTCATTGATCCGAACCCGGGCACCGACGGGCACCAGCGACTGGTGTACCTGAAGCTGCATGAGGCGACTGATGAACGTGGCCGGGTTCGCCCGATCGGCTTCGGGAATGCGCACCAGCACATTGCGCTGGTCATGCGCCACCGCAATCTCCGGCCCATCCGGCGCCATATGGTTATTGATCAGGTTGGCCAGGTTCGCCGCCAGCGTCCAACCGGCAAACGCATCATCGAGCACCAGGTTGATCCGGCCCTGGGCATCGACGGTCTGGGCCAGAATGTCCACCTCCGCCCGCGCTCCATCTTTGATGAATCCGGTTCGCTGAAGTCGTTCATCCTCGATCGAGATCCGGCCTGAAGCCATCGCGAACACCGGTGAATCGTCGCGGCCCTCGATCAGCGGCGTCAGGAACAACTCGCCGCCCTCCAGGCTCCGCGCATCGTAGACCGAACTGACACGGACATCGATCCGGTCGCCCGATCGGATGCCGGTGGCCGGAATCGTCGCTGACACCATCACCACGGCGACATTCCGAGCACCCGATACATCCACCGGCAACGTCGATTCATCCAGCATCTTCTGCAGCACACCGGCCAGTGATCGTGCCCGGGGCAGAAACTGATTGCTGTCTCCGGTGCCGCTCAATCCCACCACCAGGCCCATGCCCACGACGGTGCGGGATTCCGAGCCCTTGATCCGCGCCAGATTCTGCAACTGCGTGGCCCACGCGACCGTAGGGCCGGCCAACATCAACAACCCGATCATCACTGTGCCAATCATCCATCGCATCTTCATGAGCTCCATGCTGTTTTCACTCTCCACCTCGGCGTTCATCGTCACACATTAGAACGCGAACAAACCTTCAAGCACACGGGTGATCAGCCCCTTCTCCGTGGCGCTCTTCAGCTCACCCTTGTGGTCCTTGACCACACGCAGGTCGTGAATCTGACTCGAACGGATCGTGTTGGTCGCTGAGATATCCGCAGCGCGGCAGATGCCGGTGAGCACGATCGAAAGCGTCTCGTGATCGGAACGGATGTACTTGCGGGCCTCGATGACCAGGTTGCCATTGGGCTTGACATCGATGATTTCAGCCTGAATCTGGGTACTCAGCGAATCGCGACGGGTGTAGTTGCCCGAACCGGAAAAACTGTTGCCCAGCTTCGTCTTGATCTCCGGCTTGCCGCCGGACAACGCGGTCGGTTGCAAGCGAAGCTCGATCAACTGCCCAAGATCGATGAATGCCTCGATCGCCGCATCCAACTGCGCTTCCTTGCTGGTGTCGATGCGTGCCGAGGACTGGCTGGAGGCCGATTCGTTGACGACGATCGTCACCAGGTCATGGACGGAGAACTCCCGAGGTGGGGGCAAGCGAACCGTGGCGAATGTCGCGTGGCGCAGCGATGGCACCAGGGTGTGATCCTGACCACTCGATCGCGCGGCCGCGGGGGCGGAACGATCGGGCACATGCACACGCGGTCGCGGGGCATCATCGCCCAACGAAATGCTCCAATCCTCCCGGGCGGAGTATCCCATCGCCGCGCCGGCCGCGATGCCCAGCACGGCCACCCATTGCAGAATACCTGTTCGCTTCATGGACGATCCTCCTGCCTGGATTGAACTCTGCCTTCGCCGACACCCGGATTGTCCGGCACCCTGGCCAGTCGATCTCCGATCAGCATGGCGTTGATCACGTTTCGACTATTGCCGTGTTGAATGCGAATCATTTCGCCGATCCGGCCGTCCTCCATCGCCCGGCCGCGCATGGTCAGCATGACGCCACCGACGACCGACTGAACGATGACCTCATCCTGCCTCGCCGCCGCCAGGGGTGCGCGAACCTGACTGGCCGCGACCGTCGCGCCGGCCCGAAGGGATGCCACCAGCGTCTGGCCGATCACTCGATCCACTTCGGTCACCGGAACCAGTTGCGATCCGGTCAGGCGGCGCGACTCGAGCTTGACATCATCGGGACCAATGACATCCCCGCGGACCATGCTCCGTCGCATCACCACCACATCCGCGAGTTGTTCGACCTGAAGCAACATTCGACGCTGCTCGATCAGCTCCCGGCCGGCGAAGCGACGGACCAGCACCGGGACGCGCCCCGGAACCTGCGTCACCACCGGCTCGACCTCGAAACGCTCATTTTCATCGCGCGGCAGCCGGTCGATCCACGCCGCATCCTGATCGGTGAGCGAATGTTCCCAACGGCCCGGCTGCTCGGCCGAGAGCATCTTCACCAGTCCCAGCAACTGCGAACGAAGCGGATGTGAGCCGGCATCGCCATTCGATGGGTTGGAAGCTTGCCGATCGTCATCGCCGCGCTGGGAATCGTTGGCGGATTCGGCCTCGTCACCTTCGATATACGCAACCCGAATCGCCTTGCACTGGGCGAAACCTCGAAGATCGACATGCGCCCAGTTGACTCCGATCCTGCCCAGGTCGCGCCGGATCGTCGCCGCCGAGACGACGGTCGTCACCTCGACATCAACCTGGTAGGCGCCGATCCGGGCGACGGGAAACGCGCCCAGCGCTTCAGCGCCGGGACCGGTCAGACCGGCCACATCTCCCAATGTCACCCAATCGTCGGCGACCTCGGCCTCGTTCTTCAGACCAATCACCACACCGCTGTTGATTCTGGCCAGTTCCCCGCGAAAGGTATCCTGGCGCTTGGCAAGTGTGGATGAGTCCTCGCCGCGAGCCGGAATCGCCACGGAACAGGCCAGGATCAGGCTCAGGATCACCGTTCGTAGTGCGCATGCGGGATTTACGTGGTCAGTCATGTTCCGGGTTCCTCAAGTTCAGTCACGCATTCGTTCAACGTTTCGAATTACCGCCTGAGGTTGGAGACGACCTGCAAGGCCTGATCAGCCGACTGGATCGACTGGCTGTTCATCTCGAACGCGCGTTGGGTCTTGATGAGCGACACCAGTTCCGTCACCGGGTCGACATTGGACATTTCGATCGCGCCCGACAGGATTCCACCGAGGTTGCCATTGGTCGGAGTGTCGGTGATCGGAGGTCCGGAAGCCGAGGTTTCGAAGAAGAGATTGCCCGCCGCCGCCTCCAGCCCATGGGGGTTGATGAAGGTCGATATCTCCAACTGCCCGATGCCGATCGGCTCAGCGTTGCCTTGGGTCGTACCGGTGATCAGGCCTTCGGCCGAAATGCTGATCGATGTGATTTCCGCCGGGATATTGATCGGCGGGATCAGCCTTGGTCCATCATGGGAGCCCAGCACAAGATCACCATCGGAGTTGCGGAAGAAGTTCCCCGCACGGGTATAGGCCGTGACGTTCTCGCCGCCTCGAAGCGCATTGACCTGAAAGAAGCCCTGTCCGACAATCATCATGTCCAAGTCCCTGTCGGTCACACGCGGGCTGCCGGTCTTGAAATCGAACTGCGTATTGGAAATCTGCGTGCCCATGCCGACGTACAGACCCGCCGGTCGGGCATCGCCGTTGGCGTTCTCGACGCCAGGCTGCTTCTTTTCCATGTAAAGCAGGTTCTCGAAATTCGAGCGGGACGCCTTGAAGCCGACCGTGTTGACGTTCGCCAGGTTGTTGGCGATGACATCCAGGTCGGTGCTCAGGGCCGAAAGGCCGGTCGAGGCTGAGTGAAGGGCGACAATGGCCATGGAATTGGACTCCTTGAATTACCCTAGAAGCGCAACGGGTCAGGCAACGCGACCGAGCGTGTTGATCGCCTGATCCATCAACTGATCGTGATATCGAAGCAGTGTGGCATTGCTGCCCACCGCGCGTCCGGCGCCGGTGACATCCATCAGGGCGGTGATCGGATCAACACCGCTGGCCTCGATGAACCCTTCGTGCATCAGCCTGTTCCGGGCCGGCTGACGCAGCTCGGCGTCGCCCTCCAATCGGAAGAGATTACGTTGATCCTTGACCAAGGCCTGGAGATCGAGAATCTGACTGACACCCAAGCTTGCCACCTCCTGGTCACCCTGGAGTACCCGGCCCTCCGAATTGATCATCACCGGCCGGTTCACATCGACACGAATGGGCTGATCTTGATCGTCCAGCACCTGATGTCCTCCGGCCACGGTCACCAAGTGTCCATCGGGCCCAACCACGAATTGGCCGGCACGGGTCAAACGGGTTTCCATCCCGCCGCCGTCCGACCCGGCGACGCCAACCACAAAGAACGAATCATCACCATCCAACGCCACATCAAGTGGGCGTTCAGTTCGCTCCCTGGGGCCGGGGCTGAAGTTGATCCGATGACGCGCCGACCAGACGCCGCCGCCAAGCCGGTCCATCAGCTCGTGAGCCGAATCGAACCCATGATTTCCTTCCACCGACTGGGGCGCACGTTGCCGCACGTCGGCGATATCGGGCTTGAAGCCGGGCGTCCGCACATTGGCCAGATTGTTGGCAAAGACATCCTGCCGGGCCATGTGGGTCTGAATCGCGCTCAGCGAAAGGTAAAGTCCATAGTCCATGGGTCACGACCTCGTTTTTCCGGCTCCGCCGGCGGGCAAGTAGGCCCCGATTGGACAGCAATCCGGGTGCCAGTCATGGCAGCGGCCGGACTCGATCGTTCGGGCAGCGCCGGAAGATGGTGAAGACCAAGGTCCGCGACGATACCCCTGGTTCGCCGAGGCTGGAGAATCGCATGGGATCAACACGGCCGCGCAAGGCCAGGCTCCGATAATCTCAACGACATGCGCAAAGATGACCCGTTGAAGCGCAAGTTCGACCGCTATGGATGGCTCACCCGCTGGGTTAAGAGTCCGACCAAGCCGCACACGGTAGCGCGGCCATGGGGCTCAAAAGACAGGATACGGGGCTCCAGCCCGGAGGGTTGCCCATTGGTACTTGGGAAGCGCGATTGAAGACCTCAGCCGGCCTTGGCCATCGGTACCTTGCCGTAATAATCCCTCAACCACCCGTCGATGGGGGTGCCGGCGATGGCGGTGGGCTGAAAATCGAAGCGATCATTGAATAATCCCTTCTCCGGCGGATTGGCAACAAAATAATCCAGGGCGGGATGGAGCGGCCGTTTGGCCATTTCGCTTTCGAGATTGCCGCGCAACAGTACCACCGGATGATCGTTTACCGCGTTGTAAGACTTGACATCATCTTCCTGCATAAAGCCGAAGAAGCGCGAGTAGAACCGGGCATGCCGAGGATGTACCCCGATAACGAAATCCGTAATCTTCCTGCTCAGCCCGAAATAGAACGCCAGGCGCATGAACTGGAAAAGACTTTCGGTCGTTCGCGAAAGATGTCTGCGACGATCGGCAAACAGGCCGACTTCCATCAGGCGGTGGCCCTTGCTCCGCAAACGCTGGAGTTGCGGCCCGTAAACCCGGTCCAGGGGAAGCATGGCCCCTTCGCGGCTTGGGTCATCGGTAATGGCGGTAAGGGTTGATACGGGGATGATGCCAATGCTTGAACTGAGCACGGCCGTCCCGGGCCCGATGGCCTGAGGCGCCATGTGGATGTGATGAGGATTCTGATGAATCAGTCCCACACGGACATATGCATCGTAAACCAACCGCCATGAGGCAATAACCTCATCAACGGTGGACGAAACGCAAAGACCCAGATTCTCGCCTGATTCATCGATCAAGGCGTCATCCAGTGCACTAGTGACGTCCAAGGACGAATCCCTTCTCTTTTCCATGGCTGGCTCGACTTGCCGGAAAGACAGCAATCTTGCAACCACTGGTCACCACAATGGCGACCGTCTTGATGAACAATCGGAACAGAATGACTACGTCTTGAGACTTCCCACCAAAGACAATCGTAACAAACCACAAAGTCGCCGGGAATGCAAGTCAACTTGTGCGAATTCGGCTAAAATCAGCATAATCTGCCTAAAAAGATTGGTTTTCCAATGAATTCAACCACCATTGACTCGACATCGCCGCTCCGTTCTCTGCCAGACTCCGCGGGCCACTTCGGCCGTTTCGGCGGCGTCTTCGTACCGGAAACGCTTTACCACGCATTAGATGCGCTTTCCCGGGCCTATACCGAATCGCGAACCGATCCGAAGTTTCAGGAAGAACTGGATCAACTCCTGGAAAACTACGTCGGCCGGGCCACGCCACTATACCATGCCCGACGCCTGAGCGAGCAAGTCGGCGGGGCATCGATCTGGCTCAAGCGCGAGGACCTGGCCCACACCGGAGCGCACAAGATCAATAACGCCCTGGGTCAGGCGCTGCTGACGCGGCGGATGGGCAAGACCCGGGTGATCGCCGAGACCGGTGCGGGCCAGCATGGCGTGGCCACCGCCACAGCCGCCGCCGTTTTCGGTCTTTGCTGCGAGGTCTACATGGGCAGCGAAGACATCCGGCGGCAAGCGCCCAATGTCAAGCGGATGAAGCTGATGGGTGCCAAGGTCGTGCCGGTCGAATCCGGCTCACGCACCCTCAAGGATGCCACCAATGCCGCGATGCGCGACTGGATGGAATCCAGCCAGTCCACCCATTACATTATCGGCTCGGTGGTCGGTCCACATCCATTTCCGATGATTGTCCGCGATTTCCAGTCCGTGATCGGCCATGAGGCCCGGTCACAGTGCACTTCGCGGTTCGGACGCCTGCCGGATGCGGTGGTGGCCTGCGTGGGTGGCGGCTCCAATGCCGCGGGCATCTTTTACCCGTTCATCGACGATCAGGAAGTGAAACTGGTCGGCGTGGAAGCCGGCGGCCGGAGCGCTAAGCTCGGCCATCACGCCGCGCCGCTTTCCTTCGGCTCACCGGGCGTGCTGCATGGCTCGCTCAGCTATGTGCTTCAGGATGATGATGGACAGACCGCCGATGTGCACTCGGTCTCGGCCGGGCTGGATTATCCCGGCGTGGGCCCCGAGCACAGTCACTGGCACGATGCCGGCCGCGTTCAATACACCGCCGTCACCGACGATGCGGCACTGGAGGCCTTCAAGCTACTGACGCGCCTCGAAGGCATTCTCCCGGCACTGGAATCTTCCCACGCCGTGGCCCATGCTCTGGAACTGGCCCGATCCATGCCCGCTGATCAACATCTGCTGATCAATCTCTCGGGCCGGGGCGACAAGGACCTTGATGAAGCCCTGCGACTCATGGGCGAAAAACCAGCCGAGTAACCCCACCCCCGGAACCCCGAAAGTGCCCCCGGAAATATCCCCGCCGGCAAGCGCTAAAGCGCAACGCCTTAAACGCGGACGAAAACTCCCCTGCCGCGCAACGCTTCGGCGCAAGGTCTGACGGCCCTCATCGCGCAAACTCAATCGTGCGTAGCTCGCGAAGCACGGTGATGCGGATTTCTCCGGGAAAGGTCATCTCATCGCTGACCCGCTTGGCTATGTTCCGGGCGATCAGGATGCAGTTGCCATCGTCCACCCGCTCCGGATCGACCACCACCCGAACCTCGCGGCCGGCCTGGATGGCGAATGCCTGACGCACCCCGGGCTGATCGGTGGCGATCTTCTCGAGGTCTTCAAGCCGTCGGACATATTTCTCCAGCGTTTCCCGTCGTGCCCCGGGCCGGGCCCCGCTGATGGCATCGGCGGCCATGACGATGGGCGTGTAAGGGCTGATGGATGGGATGTCGTTGTGGTGGCCGCCGATGGCGTTGAGCACTTCCGCCTTTTCGTTGTACTTCTTGCAGAACTCCATGCCGATGGCCGGGTGTCCGCCTTCCACCTCGTGATCCATAGCCTTGCCGATATCGTGGAGGAACCCGCACCGCCGCGCCAGCGCGCCGTCCAGGCCCAGTTCATCGGCGATCACCTGGCACAGATACGCCGTCTCGATCGAGTGCTTGAGGATGTTCTGGCCGAAACTCATGCGGAAATGCAGGCGGCCCATCATCTCGCTGACCCGCGGGTGCAGGCCCTGGATATTGGCCTCGATGGCCGCATCCTTGCCGTATTTGATGATCCGCTGGTTCATCTCCTTGGTGATGTTCTCCACCACCTCCTCGATCCTCGCCGGATGGATGCGACCATCATCCACCAGCTTCTGCAGCGCCTCGGCGGCCACAGCGCGTCGGACGGGATCGAAGCAGGAAACCACCACCACGCCCGGCGTGTCATCCACAATCACATCCACACCCGTGGTCTTTTCGAACGCCCGGATATTGCGACCCTCCCGGCCGATGACCCGGCCCTTCATGTCATCTGATGGGATCGCGATCGCGCTGACGGTGTTGTCCACGGTGTGCTCGCTGGCATAGCGCTGAATCGCCTGGAGCGTGATCTTGAGGGCCTGGTCACGGCATTCCTCCTCGGCTTTCTGAAGGTTCCGCTGCACCAGTTGGGCCGCTTCACGCTGCACATCCCGCTCGAAGGCCACCAACGTCTCCCGGCGCGCTTCTTCCTCGCTCATCCCGCCGACCCGAAGCAACTCTCGCTTCCGCTCCTCCAAGGCCTTTTCATTGTGCCGCCGCTGTTCCTCCAGCAGCGTCTCAAGCTCCGCCTCGCGCTGGGTCACCACCTGCTCGCGTTTCTTGATCTTCCCGTCCAGCTCATCCAGGAAACGCTCCTTGGTGGTCAGTGTGTCCAGCTTCCGGTCCAGGTTGTCCTCACGCTTGACCAGCCGCTGCTCGGCCTCCTTGATTTCGGCCTTCTCCCGGTTCAACTCCCGCTCGAATTCCTCGCGACGCTTGGCCAGTTCCTCGCGGGCATCCAATTCCAACTGCTTCTTGATGTGCCCCGCCTCGCTCTTGGCCTCCTCGATCAGCCGCCCGGCCTGGCGCTGGGCATCGCCCAGCGACCGCGCGCCGATCAACTTGCTGATCAGCAGCATCAAACCAGCGCCCACCAACAGGCCACCGGCACCAAGGCCGATCGCCAGAGCATCTCCCAAAATCAACGGGATATCGAGCATCAGGATTCCCCTTTCCCGCCGCGGGGACGAATACGTCCAGGCGCGGCGTCAGGGGCACAGACTTGAAGGGAGACATCGCACAGACGCCTCACCATCTAAAGGTGTACCACCAGGCGGCACGGACCTTCAGGTCGTAACCGGATGGATCGGGGGACGAAGGACCGGAAACTTCGGAAACGACAGCAACCAACGATATTGAAGGCGCATCACGCCGACAGGCCCGGCGACTTTCACCGGAACCGGTAACCGAGTTATCCGAAACAGCTTCATCATCTTCAATCTATCCAGCAGACGGACCCAGCCGCTCGCCGGCCCGACTCCCGAGTGTCCATGGACAATCAGAAGCCGGGTTTTTCGGTCACCTCAGCCGGGGAACTTGCCTCCAGCCTGTGCCGTTATTCGACATATCGCGCGCCGGCCATGCGGCAGACGACTTCAGGGACGCTCGTTCACACGTCCAGCACCACAACCGGCATCGCCCGGTCTAAAATCCCCCATCACGCGCCCGCGATACTTCCGAATCGAGCCGAGGGCCAAAAGAGCGGCCTTGCCCGCGCCAATGCATCGCCGATGCCGTGGAGCCATTCCGCCGCCGCGACGCTAACCAAATCATAATCGCCAGGACCGGCTACCGTCAAGTCGGCTTATTTCCAAATCCCTACCGCCAACAGACTTGCATAACCGATCATGCCGGGCTTGCCGGCCATGGTAGCCCCCCCCCGATCCTCACCTCGACCACCGCGCGATCCGACACTGGCGGGCCGATACGCCGGTCGCCGCTGTGCCCGGCAACCGACAAGTCTCTATCAATTGCGTACTTGCACCAGGAAGCTGGGCCGCACTTCCTGTCGGCCGCCGGGAAGATTGACGACGATGGTTCGCCCGTTGCCCAGATTGTGGGGGAACTGCTCCTGCAATTGCCGGACCGCCGGGCCGTAGACCATGATCTTTCCGCCGCCTGCGTGCTCCCGAGCGACAAGGTCGGCATCGGTGAAGAGGCCCACGGTGACGCTGGACATGACCGGTCCATGGTAGAAATACGCCTCAACCCCATCAGCGCGAAGCACCTCGACCATCTGCTCGGCCGCCTTCTCAAAATCGCCGGCCGCCTCATCGTAAAAGCCGATCTGCAGTGAATACATGCCCGCGTGCTGGCGAAGGTCATATTCGGATGTCGGCCCCCTTCGGCCCGGCATGACCATGACCAGCCGGCTTTCCCGGAACCGTTGCCCGTCTTCCAGCTCCGCCACCCGTAGCTCGCGCAGGTCCTCGACGGCGGCATCGACGCGCGGATCGGGATATCGGCCGCGATAAAGCCTCGCCCGGTCACCATCGTGGTGTACCCACAGGCCCGTCACCGATGTCTGCGACCGGATGCGACCGGCCAGGCGCTCGGCCTGTCGCCGCGCATCCCGACCGGTGAACTCAGCCACCAGGATCGTCCAGCCCGAACGCTCGGCCGATCGGACCGAACCGCGATCGGATCGCGCGCGGGCCTCGCTTCTCTGGCGATCGGCCGCTTCTCGCATGCCCGGAAACGTCTCGCGAACCACCCGGCGCTCCTCCACACAGCCGACAATGACCAGCAGCATGCCCAGCGCCAGCGCCGGCCCGCATATGCCCAAAACGCCGCGGCCCATCCACATCACCAAAGCTCCGCTTGCCGTTCCACCATGCCATGCCCGGTCCGCCAGCCCGCGAACCCATCCTCCGGGCCACGCAGCGGGCCGAACCGGCGACCGCGCCCTCTAGCCCTTCTTCGGGCCGGAAAAGCTCTTGTACCCCTGAAGACTCATCTTTTCCGCCGGAACCGTCCAGTCAAACCGTCCCGACTCATGAAGCATCTTTTCGTTCTCGTTGCACCAGGCAAAGCCATCTTCGATCCCATTGATCACACGAAGCGCCATCTCGCCTTCACCCTCGGTCCGGATGGCCGACTCGGGCACCGTGCGCACCGCCGCGGCCTCCGATGCGGCATTGACCACCAGCGTCTGCACCCGGGCATTTTCCAGGGTGCTGACCGCGACGCGGGGATCATCGATCCCGCGGATCAACTGGTTGAACCGATCGGCCATGAACCGGTGCGGCCGCTCATCGCGCTGGGTCGAATACGCCATGTCGGGCTTGCCGGTGTCGGAGGTGATCCGCAGGTCGATCTGGCCGCCAAACGACCAGGACAACCGGCCGGCCTCGCCTTCGAGCATCAGCGTTGGATGTTGAAGCTCCTGACCGGCGTGCGTCAGGTGGACCAGCATCGGCGTGCCATCGGCCAGCGTGATGCGCAGGCTGCACGTGTCAAAATTCTCGATCGGGTTGGCCCGGTACAACTCGGCCTCGACGGCCGCGGGCGCTGCGCTGTCGAGCATCCCCGTCCCCATGAAAAACAGGCCGATGTTGATAAAGTGGGCCAAGGCATTGTTGGCCGGACTGTCCATCACCCACTGGCCATCCTTCTTGATCGCGCCCGCCCAGTCGTTGCGGTGGTAGTACCGATGCTCGCGCGGCCAGACGGCCCAGAGCGTCGCTCGACGGATCGAACCGATCGCGCCATCCAGCAACCTGCGCTTGACCTCCACCGTCGCCGGGTCGTAGATGTCCTGGTAGCCGATCAGCAATACCTTCTGATGCCGATCGCGAAGCGCGATCAGTTCATCGACATCCTGCACCGCTCCGGCCACGGGCTTCTCGAGCATCACGTGCTTGCCCGCTTCCATCGCCAGGCGGCTGTATCCCAGATGCATGTCGATCGGCAACGGAATCCACACCGCCTCAAGCTCGGGCAGGGCCAGCATCTGTTCGTAACTGTCGCAGACCTTTACCCCGTGGGCCTCCAACTCGGCGATGCGCTCGGCATGCTTCTGGCGATTGGATGACACCACCGCCGCCAACTGAACCGTACCATCGCCCGAAGGCGCGGCCTGTCCCCGCTCCTCAAGCAACAATCGGCAGATATTGGCCGCGTATCCTCCCAGTCCAACCAGTCCGGTCACCACAGGCTTCATCAATCACGTCTCCATGTCGGTCAGGAACACCGGCGATATATATCCGGCAAAAATCATAATCTTAGCGACTTTGGCCACCGCTAACAAAGGTGCGAAAAACGCAAAACGCACGCCCACGACGATGGCCGGGTGCCAAGCGCCTCGGACAGGGGCGCCCCATGCCAACCGAGCGGCCATCGGGCGCCCCGCCCCGTAAAATGATGGCCATGCTCACACCCAGCGATCGAGAAGCCTTCGACCAGGTCGTCGATGAAGTCATGGAAACCCTCCCGGAGAATCTCCACCAGCTGCTCGAAGAAGTGCCCCTGGTCGTCGAGGATGCGCCGAATCGCAGGCTCATGCGCGAGATGGGCATCGAGTTTCCCGATGAACTCTGCGGCCTGCATGATGGCATCGCCATGACCGAACGCAGCGTCAACGACCTGCCCCACACGCCGGACACCATCACCATATACCGCCTGGGCATCATGAACATCAGCGCCGATGAATCGGGCCGGATCGATCCCGAAGAACTCTTCAACCAGGTCCGTATCACCATCCTCCACGAAATCGGCCACCACTTCGGACTCGACGAAGAACAGCTCGAAGCGCTGGGTTACGATTGAACCCAATCACCTTCAATCCACCCGAGAGTCTCTCCCAGTCCCGGCATCTGGTCACAGGACAACGCCACCCAAGCAAGGAAATTCCGCCGCGCTTGAGTACGCGATCAGCGCAGCGCGCCGTACACCCAACGGAAGGCACGCCGATCGGAAGGCGATAACGCCGCGCAAGTCGATTCAGGCCGCGGCGACAAACCCCAGGGCCCATCGCCAGGGCTTGATGGCATGATGCTCGGGCGCGAAGCGCGCCAAAAGCTGGTCCCCGAATCCAGCACAACCGACCGGCTTAGGCGACCAGGACAGCGATGAGACCGCCGTTCAAGTGATCCGCCACATTGGGACTACCTTTCGCGGGGCCGGACAGGTCCGACCGACTTGTTCAGGCACTTCGCCGGCGGGTGAGCAGGATAAGGCCACCAAGGCCCAGCAGCGCGACCGAGCCCGGCTCGGGCACCAGCGTCGGCCCTGACCAGTCAAAGCCGCTGTCACTGGTCACGCTGAAGTCGTCAACCGGCAGTCCGTCGGGGCCGAGGACCTCGTCAAACCCCGGCCACTTGACCGTGTTACCGAACAGGCCCGAAGATGCGGCGGACCCGTAAGTCGTGCTGCTCTGGCCCGCGGAAGCAACAACGTTCAACTGTCCCCTTACTTGGAAAGGTTCACCGAACACGAACGCTGCCTCGACAATCAATGCGCCGCCGCTGGGATTCTCGCTGAATTCCAGGATCGACCCATCACTTTGGCGAGATCGTGAGCGGAATCCATTGATCTGCTCGAAGAAAGCTGGCGACCAGGTCGGGCCGAGGCCGAAAATGGACTTGGTAAAATTCCAAGTCGCGGAGGCGGTCGTGTTGCCCGACATCGCCAGCGCTCCCGACACGTTAACGATCGCGGTCAGCGTGCCCAACTGACCGGTGAGACCCGGGCTCGATATCGTGACCGTGTCCACGTAGCGGCCGGAGGCTGAGCCTTGGGCCCTATACACCTCGTCGGCGAAGGGGCCGCCGCCCTCCGGACCGGGGAAGTTAATCGAGGCGCCGGTATTGGCAGGAATAAACCCCAGCCCCACCGCCGCGCTCGCGACGCCGTCACCGCTTCCGGTGCTGGTGCTTGCGAACTGCGACACCAGATCGGTCGGCCCAGCGTTCAGTCGTTCGTCAGAGTTCGAAGCGGTCTCTACCGGGAATTGAAACGGCCTGGCAAGAGCACTTGTGGTTACCTCCAGGGTTGCTGCCGAGGCCCCGACATGGGCCTGACCCATGAATGTTGCGGCCAGAACCAGCGCGGCGATCCGGCCCTGTCGCCCCGCCCGGGCCGGCGCGAGATTGGGCGCTGGAATGGGCGACATTGCGTTGCGCGGCGACACAAGGTCAGACTTGGCCGAGAACGACCACCGGGGCCCGGTGGCAGCGCCCAACGGGGAAAAGACAATCGCGGTGATACAGCACATGGGTGACTCCTACTCACTGAAAAACACTTGACGAACTAAAAAGAGTTGATTCCGAACCGGCCAAGTCAGGGCCTTGGGGGATAGAGGGGAAAACGATGAACTCTGCCCTCGCCGCGAATCGAAGTGCGATCCGCCCCGCTTACCATCCAGGCCCTTCGTTCTGGCCGCGCTGAAATCGGTTCTCTTCCCGGGGATGATTCCCCACCGATTAAAGGCAACTCTGACACCCATGTCCAGAATTGTCAAGACGAAAATGGCCATTTTCCCTACAAAATCCGTAAAAATTGACGGCCAGCCTCTCTCGTTCACCAGTCACGGCCAAATCGTGCCCCCCCAAATCTCTGACTTGAACCAAGGTCCGGCCAAGGCAATCGGCCAACAACCAAACCACCCTCGAAACTCGCTTCTCACCGCGATTCATACGACTCGAGCACCAGAATCCCCGCCAAACCCATGGTCCGCGCCATAGCCGCCGTCTGCACGGCCGCCCATCTCAAGATGCACCACCAGCCAAACCCGCCAAGCCGGCCCCTTTCCTCCCTCCAAATCTTTGTGGATCACTGCCTCCGTGCGACATCCTGATGCATGATCTCACCAAGGCGCGGAGGTGGGGAGCGATAGATTCACGGGCTCATGTCCACTGCGATGGACCGGCAGGATCGGCCGAGTTGCTTTGGCTCCCCTTCCTCCTTCCAAAAACTTTGTGCCTTGGTGCCTCCGTGAGAGACCTTGATGTATGCTCGCTCAAAGGCTCGAAGTGGATTTCTACACCAATCAGGAGGAAGTCCACACCCCACGGCTTCCTTTTTCGCGTGTTTCGCGTGTTTCGTAGAAGTTTCACTCTGAATCCTAAGCCCGCGCGGCAATGATCCGGCCGCGCGCGGATGCTTGGCCGATCGGCGGTATTCCACTGCCACCGCCACTGGCCGGACCAAGACAATCTTCAAACGACGAAACACGCGAAAATCGCGAAAGTGGGAACAAGAGAACAGGGCCACAGCGCGACGTATCGACTTGCCCACACCTGGCCGGGGCGCACCTCGATCTCTTCAACTTCCGAAATCTTCGTGCCTCCGCGAGAGACTCTGATGCATGCTCTCACCAAGGCACGGAGCCACCGAGATCATCGCGTGGCCGGTGCTCGGCGTGAGTTGGTGTTGGTTACGATGATGGTGCCGATTCGTGGACCGTCGTTGCCGTGCTGCCGGGCGCCGAAGTGGATCGTGTGTTTGCCCGGCTCCTTGAGTTCCAGGCCGCGGCTTTGCCAGGTCCATTCCTGGTTGCCGATCGCGGTCCAGGTCCATTGCTCATCGTTTCCTCCGCGAATCCAGGCCGAATCATTGCTCCCCGCGTTGCCCCAGCAGTAGTAATGAACTTCGTAGCGACCCGGCTGCGAGCCGATGTCGATGGTGAAGGAGAAACTGAGGTCCGGATCGATGACGTTGTCCGTGCTGCTGCGCACGGGCACCAGGATGCGGCCGCCGGGCGCATCATCATCAGCGCGAAGTTCCCAGTGCTTACCCAGCGTGATCTTGTCGAAATCGATCTCGACGTGGAAATTGCGTTCGTGCGTGGTGCCAGCCGCCATCGGGGAGGGGTCGGAGGCGAAGGCCGGGTTGTGTGCCAGCACCCGGAAGTGGCGGGTTTCGCCATTGGACATCCCGCCGGCCTCAAAGTGCAGCACATCGGCGGGCGTGCGCCCGATCTGCCGCCAGGTCTTGCCGCCGTCGGTGCTGCTCTGGACGGTGTGGTGCCGTATATCCGTGCCGCCGCTGGCTTCCCAGTACACACGAACAGCGCGGTTATTGATCGTCCAGGTCCGCACGTTGGTCGGTGCCGGCGGGGTCGCATCGCCCACGGCGAAATAACGCTGCACGGACAGGGCGGGAATGTGGGCGGCGTTTCCATCCTGGTGGGCGGTCACCCACACAATGCCGGGCTCACCTTCGAGGACCAGTTCCTGCCCGTCCACCCGGGCCGGGCCGCTGTCCACCTCGTAGCGGACTTGCAATCCGGAGCTGGAGGCAGCGCCCAGGGTGATCCGGCCCGGCTTGCCCGGCTGATTCTCGATCTCGGGAAACTCGATCGTCTGCGGTTGCGGCACCGGGCGCCCGGCCTCCGCCATCCGCGCGGCGATGCGGTTGAACTCGATCAGATTCAGCGCAACTTCGGCCGGCAGAACCGCATACGCATGGCCGCTCCAAAGCCGTACATCGCGTTGATCCCACACCGATGAGTCCCAGATCACCCCGGTGCGGGGGCGATACATGGAATGGACCGTGTGGAAAAGCTGGCCCGCCTTGCGAAGGTACTCGTCACTGTCCGTCTTCTCGGCCGCCGCCAGATAGATCAGCGCCATCCGCATGGTGCCGACCGTCTCCATGCCCGTCGGGCCCCGCGATTGGTAATAGCTGATTCGGGGAAGCCGATCCGGTCCCTCGTGCCAGAGCATTTCCGCCCATTCGATCGTCGCGGCGAACAATTCGGGATCCCACTTGTCGGCATACCGCAACTGGTACAGGGCATAGAACATTGGGCCATCATCATCGGGACGCGATCCATCGCTTCGACCTTCGATCAGGTACCGGCGTCCCTGATGCGTCACGCCCTCCAGCAGCGCTTTGCGCATCCAGGTGGCGGCGCGCTCCTCGACATCGCGGTAGTCCTCCACGCCCAGTTCCGTGCGAATGCGTCCGAGCAGCTCCAGCCACATTCCGTTTGCGCGGGGGACGTTGTCCCAACTGCGATCGTGACGGCTCAGCGTCGTGCCCACTTCACCGCTTTGCGCCGAGACGTAGCTCCAACTGCCGTGCTCATCCTGTGTGTGACGCAAGGCATCGGCCACTTCCAGGGCTCGGGCCTTCCAGAAGTCCGACTCGGTAATGACCGCCAGGTCCACCAGCGCCCGGCCCATCCAGTATTGGGGCCGGAACATGGTCTTGTAGGTTGGCAGCAGGTTGTACGGCCCGACCCGGTGCGAGAGGATGTAGTGGCCCGCCCGTTGCGCGGTCATCAGAGCCTGGGCGCGCAGGAGCGGATCATCACTGGTCTGCACGACCGCCCGCATGGCCATCGGCCCGAACCCGCCGACCATGGGCGGGTCGCAATAATCCTTGCTCCCGGTGTTCCGCACATCGCCCAGCGCCAGATCATTGCCGAACAGGCCGCCGCCGTACGGATTCACATCCGTCAGCCATCGCAGGTGCGTCCGCAACTCATTCTCGCCGCGCATGCCATCGGCCTGTTCCCGCAGCGGAAACGCAAGGTGTCCGCTTCGCCCCCAATAACCGGCGACTTCCTGAGCGCCGTGATCCTCATCACCGACGATCCGATACCGCCCGAAAACCAGATCGCCCACACGATGCAGTTCCATGTGATAGGTGACCGGCCCTCCGTCGTACACGGCCTCGATGGTCAGCCTGCCTTGGTTCACGTCGCCGGAAATCTTCGGGTTCTTCAGATTGCTGACATCCTCAGTCGTTCCGCGAGGACCATCCACGGCGTGATATCCCACCCTTCCGCCGGCGAGCACCACCCGCATCGATTGCCGGGTGTGACGACTTGCGGCATGGGTGCTGGAATCGATGAGGGTAATCGCCTGGGGTCGACCTTCCTTGAGGGTGATGCCGGCAATGGCCCGGCTATGGCGATTCCATCGGCCGCCATCGGCATGACCGGGAAGGGGATTGCGGATGTAGAGCGTGAGGTGATCGGCCTTGGACCATTCGGGCAACGGAACCAGCATGCCATGCACTTCTCCGTCGGCGGCGTGTTTGTCACTGCCCCGGGCATCGGTCCATTCGTACCGGCCGCGCAGGATGTATTCGTCCCGCGTCACGTTCAGGCCGATGGCGAACTCGTCGCCATGCTTGAGCGATCCCCGAAGTCGCGAGCCATCCCAGGTCAGATCATCAACCGCGACCGCATCGACCCGCAAGTTGCCGGCGGGCTCGCCACGCTGGCGACCGGTCCGATACGGCTCGGTCACCGCCGCCGCGCGCAGTTGGTCGCCCTTCACCTCCAGAATGACCAGCACCGGCGAGTGGTGTACTGATGCTCCAAGAAGGTTCAGATGAATGGCCTGGACCTCATCGGCTGCGGCGCGCGAGGAAAAAGCCGTGATGGCCGCCAGCCCGACGGCAACCAACAGAATCCGCATCATGATGATCACTCCGACTGTTGTCTTATCACTCATCGGGATGGCCGCCTTTCATTGTCATTACGTGGAATCGCACGCGCCGGCCGGGATCGGCCCGGCGCTGGCGCGGGGAGGGCTCCATGCGTCGCGTTCTCTTCAAAGGATCGAATCGTCCTATGGTCCATAGATCACCCATAATTGTATACTAATTCACATTCAGGTCAACAGGGGATTTCCGTGACCCGTGGTGAAGGCCGCGGACCGGAAACTGGCGGCCGGGCTGAGCCTCGCGGATCGGCATTGCATCACGGGCTTGGGCGTTCGGAACGCGGATCGCGGTGAACCTCATGCGCTGGGGGCGACGGGGGGTTGGTCAAGTGGACTTGGCGTGGGGATGATCGTGCCCGGTAAGTGCATGTTATGGCATGGCTTGTATTATTCCAAGTGACGGGCGAGCCGGCGCCTCGCGGGGCAATCCGCCGAACGGCCCGCACGCTGGCGGGAAGGGCGAACACCTCGCAAAGCCCGCCAACATGTTGGAATTCGTGATATGAATGGCTGGATTGCTTTCGAAGCGTGTGGTATGCTTTGGTCCCAATCGGGACGGATTCGCGGCGTGGCGGCTGGGGATGCATTGATCCTCCGGCCCCCTGCAAAAGGAGAGTGAAAGATGAGAGCGCCAAAATTACTACTTGCATCGGTATCGACCGCGGGCCTTCTGCTCGGCGCTGCCGCCGACCCGGCCAGTGCGAGCCTGATTCTTTACGATGGTTTCCCAGCCGGCGGCGACTCGCCCACGGCGGGGCAATACCAGTCGGAGCCGGCCTCGACGACCGGTGCAAACAATGATGCACTGCATGGCCAAGGCCCGGACTTGCTCGGGTTCAGCAGCGCCGATGCGTGGAGCAATCAGAGTCCTGTGGCCGCCACCGTTTATCCGCGGGTCAACAGCACCGGCCTGGAGTGGAGCAACGCTGCGGGGACGCAGTTTCTGATCACGGCAGAGGGCGCAGCGGAAATCTTCCGGGATGGAAGTAGTACTGGCGACCTGGCCAAGGGTGTTATCCGAGACGTGAGTCCAGCTTTAGGTGGTCTTGGCGCCACCTACTACATGAGTGGCCTGTTGCAGTTTTCCGAGGGAACCGAAGGCACAGTGCGGCTGGTGGTGGGGCGCCAGCAGGCCGGTGGCCCCCGGGAGCATTTCTTCGGGTTCAACAGCGACGGCAATCTCATCGCCGGCTCGGACACCGGCCAGTTTGGTATAAGTTCGGAGGTCTTTGATGCCGATACCGCGCACCTGATCATCGCTCGGTTCCACGATGGTGGGATCGGCAACCGAAGTGTCGATGTCTGGATCAACCCCCAGGATCTGACCGATCCCGGCGCTGCCAACTATACGTTCGATGCGGATCACGCTACCGTTCTGAATCTCAATGCCCTTCGCCTGTTCGCTGAAACGGGGCAAGGCGTGCAGGATCCTTCCTTCATCTTCGATGAGATTCGCCTCGGTACGAGCTTCGCAGCGGTCACCCCTTGGATTCCCGAGCCGGCATCGCTGGCACTGTTGGGGATCAGCGGCCTGGTGCTGCTGCGTCGCCGACGCTGATCGCCTGAACGGAACGCTCGATGCCATGAGCGTGCGACATACTGAAATGGACATGAACAAGGGACCCGCCCCGCGGCGGCTCCCTTTTGCATGGTGCGCTCGGGCTTGAGGTAGTTCCACCGGCCAAGCCGCTTGCTTTCCTTCTTCCAAACCTTTGTGCCTCCGTGCCTCCGTGCGAGACCTTGATGCATGCCTCTCATAAAGGCACGGAGATCACGGAGTGGATTTCGCGACCAATCGTGGGGAAGTCCACCACGTCCCCCGCCTCCATTTTTTCGCGTGTTTCGCGTGTTTCGTAGTTGTTTCACTCTGAATCCTGCGCCTGCGCATCAGTGTTCCGGCCGCGCGCGGATGCTTGGCCGATCGGCGGTATTCCACTGCCGCCGCCCCTGGCCGGACCAAGACAATCCTCAAACCACGAAACACGCGAAAGGGGGAACTGGCGGGCGGTTTCGCTCTTCGGCTTTCGCTTCCACTTCCGGGGGCGGGGGCTGGGGCGGCGCATCAACCGCCTTCAGTTTCGGCGCTGTTCGACCACTACCGGCCGACGGCCGGAAAATCCATCTCGACTTGCCTGTCCCCGTACCACCTAAACCGCGAGACCAGTCGGAAGCCTCCATCGTCGAGCCGGATGATCTCGAAGGGCTCTTCATCGATCGGATCCGGAATCCGGGCGAACGCTTCCTCATCTTCGTCGAGTAGCGCGATCGCGGCCAGGAGCATCCGCCGCTGGGTTAAAGCCAGGTGATGGGCAAATATGGTATGGACCAATTGTGGGATAACGAACGCCGAGGATTGTCCGTCCTCGATCGCCACATCTCTCAATCTGCGCATAGGCTCGGCTGCCTCCTTCAGGGGCTGGCTTGTCAGAACGCGAAGTTGCTCCAGACGTATCGCTGTGAGGCGCGCTTCTCTCAGGTGGGATTCAGGATCACCAAGAAACCCTCTACGTTTGAATTCATCAACTTCTTGGCCCTCGCTGTCTACTTCGGCGACCTCAACTGCATCGTCGTTGGACAATCGCAACCCCACCGGGCTCTGGTCGAACAGGCGAAATACGTAGTCGTGGGAGACAATGCGTTCGCAGTCGAGCATCCGATCGATCTCACCCGCAGAGTTATGGGGAACGAGAATGCCGGCGAGACGCGATCGCTCTTCAGCAGTCATTCGGCTGAGTTTCGAAGCCAGTGTCCGCTGGAGATCGTTGCGTATGCTCAACGCCATCAGGCTTGTGATCGCGACGGTCGACCGCTCAGTCCCTGCCGTATGCTCGGCCATACGCATCGCGATTCTTACATTTGCTAATGCCTGTTCGATCCGGCCTTCGTGAATCGCGTGGACAATGGCAAGTTGATTCAGAAGATACAGCCGCCGCATCCGCCCGGCATGGCGCCATTCCGTCTGCATGCCCGTTCTATAAAGGTCAATTCCCCAATCCACGATCGGCGCTTCGACAGCGCGGGCCAGCAAGGTCAGTACATCCTGATGGCGGGCAACGATCCCTGCAATAACCTCAGGCTCCGTCCCCGGCTCGCTGGCATCAAAGACTTCGTCGAAAGACTCGCCGCTGGCTATTTCAAAAGCCGCGCGGTAGTAATCGGCCGCGTTCACCGACTCGATGGCCGCGCTAACCCGGCGCTCGGTCGCATGGTCTCGCGGAGCGGCAGCGCAGCCCATGCCCAGCAGACAGGCCGGGATCAGGAGCCAGCCGGCGGCAACCGACCAGATCGCTCGTGCCCGCGATCGTGATGGGGGCCGCTTTCCGGGCCGGCTCGTGACGCGTGGGCCGCGGGAAGGATTCAGCAGCGCGGCCAGGCCGCAACGCATGTAAGGATCAAATCGACCGGTCATCGCAATGCTCCTTTTTATCCATCGCCCCCAACCAGAAGCCAAACCCCCGCACCCATTACGCCCGGAGCGCTCACGTTCTCGGCATCAACTACCCGATGCGACCGTACTCCACCACCTGAAACGGGATCAGGGCATCGGGGTAATCGGTTCTCAGAATCGGCTTCCAGATCGCCGGATCGATCTCGGGGAAGTGGGTGTCGCCCTCAAACTCGCGCTTGAGGTGGCTGATGAGCAACTGACTGGCCTTGGGCATGGCCAGGCGGTAGATGGCCTCGCCGCCGATCACGAAGGCCCGGTCATCTTCAGCGCGGCAACACTCGATGGCCTCCTCGATGGAGCTCACGCGATCGACGAACTCGGGCAGCTCGATGTTGCCGCGCGTGATGACGATGTTGTGCCGGTCGCGCAGTGGCTTGCCATCCATGGATTCCCAGGTCTTGCGGCCCATGATGACCGGGTGGCCCGTGGTGGTTTCCTTGAAGAAACGCATATCCTCGGGCAGGCGCCAGGGCAGGATTCCGTTGCGGCCGATCACACCGTTGGCGGCGACCGCGGCGATGAGGGTCAGGGAGACTCGGCGCATGGCTAATACTCCACTTTGACCGGCCGGCCATCGGGCTTGAGCGCTTCGACGATATCCAGAATGACCGTGCTCTTGCGGCCTTCGATGCCATCACAGGCCAGCGTCGCCTTGCCGTTGAGATGCAGGACGAAGTTCTCGACCAGCCCCCAGTGCGTGGCCGGCAGCGGGCCGACGTCTTCCTTCCTGCGTTTGCCGTCTTTCTCGATAATGAGCTTACCGGCCTTGAGGTCCATGATCAGAATCCGCCCGCCGCGGCCGCGGATATCCAGCATCTCGGGGACGAGGTTCTCATCCCAGCCCGCGGGGGTCATGCTTACTCCCCCGCCCTGATGCCGACAATGCAGCATCGGACCGGTCGCGGCGTTCGAGCACGGCGGCAGCGGTTCATCATCCGCGCTGACCTCGCTCATGTCGCCCAGGAAGAAATGGCACAGGTCCAGCCGGTGGGATAGCGGGAACTCATCGTTGAGATAGATCGACTCCACATCGCCGATCTCGCCAGCCTCCATCAGCGCCTTGGCGCGAAGGATGGTCGGATAGCAGCGCCGATAGTACGCAACGGCCAGCGTCACGCCGGCCTCGCGACACGCCGCGATCATCCGGTCGCAGGCGGGCGTGTTGGTGGCCATGGCCTTTTCGACCAGCACATGCTTGCCAGCCCGCGCGGCGGCGAGCGTGCCTTCTTCATGCGCGGCGTCCGGCGTGGCCACGTACACCACCTCGACTTCGGAATCGGCCAGCAGGTCTTCAACGCCGCCGTACCAGCGCGGCACATCATGCCGGCGGGCGAAATCCTCGGCCTTGGCGACATCCCGTCGCATCACCGCCGCCAATCGCGAGTGTTCAACACCGTAAAGCGCCGGGCCCGCCTTCTTCTCGCACACATTGCCGCAACCAAGAATGCCCCATGTCACTGTCTTCAACTGCTAAACTCCTTATGCATCAAGACTCCGGCCGGCCCCACCCGTCCGGACGGCCGCAAAGCCCGCCCGATCCGGCCCCGATCCACAACTAAGGGAACAGGCTCTGCTGTCCCGGGATTCTTCGCTGATCGTTATCCAGCACCTCCTTGACCTCTTCCAGCAGGTCATCGAGATCGCGGAACTGCTTATACACACTGGCAAAACGCACATAAGCCACATGATCCAGCCGCCGGAGCTTCTCGGCGATGATCTGACCGATATCCAGCGAGCTGACTTCCTTCTCAAAACGCCGAAACAGCTCCTCCTCGACCTCATCCACCACCTGCGACACCTGCTCTGGCGTCACCGGCCGCTTGTAGCACGCCTTCTCGATGCCGCTCTGGATGCGCAGCCGGTCGTAAGGTGCCCGGGAGTTGTCGCGCTTGATCACCACCAGCTTGGGGTGGCTTTCGACATGCTCGAAGGTGGTGAATCGCTTGCCGCAGCGCAGGCACTTGCGGCGGCGGCGGATGCTACGCCCCTCATCCGTCGGCCGCGAATCGATGACCTTGTCATCGGGATGTTCACAAAAGGGACAGCGCATGGCGGACTCTCGGGATGAAATCGGTTCGAACCGCTCAAGATATGGTAGCCGATTGGCTTGACCTGCCCATCGGTGGGGTTCAGGCGGCCTTGGCGCTGGCGGATTCGGAGGGCTCACCCGAGGTCCCGGTCTGGTCATCGGCCGATGGGTCGGGCTCGACAGTCAGCGCGGCATCCCGCGGCGTGGCAGTCGATGGTGACTCGACTTCAGCTTCCGGGGCGGCGGGCTGAGCGTCGGCTTCGCCTTGTGCCTGCTGCTGTGCATGCACGACGGCTTCCGAAGGCGCGGGGGGGTCGGTTTGCTGAGGCTCTGGTGATGCTTCGGGAACGTCCGCGGTTTGCGGGGCTACTTCCGGGGGCGGGGGCGGGGCTGCTTCCGGGGACCGGGGCGGATGCTCCGGGGATGAGATCACCTGTTGGCCGCGCGGCAATCGAAGCACCAGGCCGCAGGATGAGGGCGATTGGGTGTATGCCCAGCGCACGCGATGCCAGAAGGATGTGCGGCCATCGCCGGGCAGTTCCACCCGGCATGCGCCGGCACCGGCAGCGCTGATGCGGAACAGGGCCTTATCGATCAGGGGCTTGACGATGTTGGCCCACTCTTCCGGCCGCGTGGCGACCATCTGACCCAACCGGCCGCACGGCAGCCACGAGGCGAAAGCCAGAAGTTCACCCTTCCGCTCGGCGATCAGGCGTATCTCCCCGCGCTTGCGGGTCCGGGTGATGCAGTCGGTATCCGCGCCCGCCATTTCCAGCAGCGCTGTCACGGCCGAGCGATCATCCGGCGTCATCTCGCGTATATCGATCGGCGGCAACAAGGCGGCTTCTCCCATGTCCGGGGCAGCGGGCGAAACGGATCCCGAGGTTCTCTCGTCATTATCGGCCCGCCAACGGGCCTGCTTGATGCCCGGCGACTGGCCAAGCGGCTGAACACGGCGAGCCGCGGCCATCATCTCGCGCCAGTCCACCTTCGCCGCGGACGCAGGCGCCAAACCGACTCGCCCATGCCGCATGGCTGGAGCCTGGCGGCACCGTACACGGGCCCGCGGCGCTATACTGCCCGCCATGGACCCGGCAAGACAGGCGGCCATCCGGATCATCGAACAGCTTCGCCGACATGGCCACGAGGCCTACCTGGCCGGCGGGTCGGTGCGCGATCGCCTTCTCGGCCTCTGGCCCAAGGATTTCGATGTCGCCACCAGTGCCCTGCCACAGCGGATTCGCGCGATCCACCCGCGTGCGCGGCAGGTGGGCGAGGCGTTCGGCGTGCTGCTGGTGAAGGTCGATCGGAAGTGGATCGAGGTCGCCACGTTCCGCAAGGATGGCGATTACCTGGATGGCCGGCGGCCGACGAATGTCGAGTTCTGCGATGCGCAGCAGGATGCGCACCGTCGCGATTTCACGATCAACGGCCTGTTCGAAGACCCGCTTTGCCAGGCGTTGCCGGCCGGTGTGCTCGAGTCCATCCAACCGCCGCGCACCCGGCCGGATGGCGCGCCGGATCCCACCGACCCGGGCATCCCGCTGAACGATCCTGTCCAGATGCGGGCGATTATCGATCACGTCGGCGGCATCGACGACCTTCGGCACGGCCTGGTCCGCGCGATCGGCGATCCGCGCCGGCGCTTCGCCGAGGATTACCTGCGCATGCTGCGGGCGGTTCGCTTTGCCGCGCGGTTGGGTTTCGCCATCGAGCCGGTCACCGAAGCGGCGATCGGCGATTTCGCCAACCTGCTGGGTCGGATCAGCCGTGAGCGCATCGGGCAGGAGGTTCGCTGGATGCTTGAATCCGCGCCGACGTCGGCGCGGCCGATCGCGCCGGATTCCGCCGGGCGCCCGGGCAGGATGATACAGACGC
>JAFIFY010000129.1 GCA_020831765.1 Phycisphaeraceae bacterium
GCCCGCCGCGCCCCCCGGCGGCGCCGCTCGCGCGCCGCGCGGGCCCGCCGCCGCCCCCCCCCCGCGGCCCGCCGCGCCCCCCCCCCCCCCGCCCCCCCGCGGCCCCCCCCGGGCGGCTATCGCGTGGTCAAGACGATGGGCTCGGCCTGAGCCGTAACGCAAGCCTCAGTCAGGCACAGCCGCGCGCCGGAAGGGATTCAACGACGAAACACGCGAACCACGCGAAAAAAGACAGGGGCGATGGACAGCCGATATCGCCGGGCGGTTCCGGAACCAACGGAGGAGCGCTGCTTTGTGTCAATCCCGATGCCCGAACCGCCGGCCCGCATCGATCAGCGCTTGGCACGGAACCCCAGGGGCCTTTCCCCCTTTCGCGTGTTTCGCGTGTTTCGTAGTTCAAAAACTGCCTTGGTTCCGAGAACACCGATTGCCATAGGCTGGAGCGAACCCGGTAAGTCCACAGGTGTAACCGAGCCTTGATTGAGGATGCACAGCGCCGGAAGGGATTCAACTACGAAACACACGAACCACGCGAAAAAAAGACAGGAGCGATGGACAGCCCTCGGTCAGGCACAGCCGCGCGCCGCACCTTCCTGTCCCACGGTCCCGGAAATCCCGGGGTTCCGACACTTCAATCGCCGCCGACACGAGTCCGATCGTGACGAATGTGATAAATGCTTCGGCTGTGGAAACCGGTTAGGTACATGGCCCGTCCGCGGGTACTCGGACCCATCAATGCCAGGGCGGATCAAACCGATACCGATTCCGGGCGGCGGTTCAATCCGGTTCCGCCGATCTGGTCCGGGTCCCGTGGTCTTCTGGAGTCAGTCCCATGCATCGGATTCCGTTTCGCGCGTTGTGCCTCATCGGTGCCCTGCTCTCGGCCACCATGTTCGGCTGTGATGGAGCATCATCCGGCGGCGGGCAGGAGACATCGCGGCAATTGACCGATGCCGATCACGAACGGGCTCAACGTCTACTGGAAGCCGTGCTGGCGGGGAACCCATCCACGCCAGCCCGGTCGTCGTCAGGCCGATCGGAGCCCATCGCTTCCGGGCCGATCGGATATAGCGAACGGCGGGTTGAACTGCCGCTTCCCGGCGTTGAGATGACCATCGACCCCAGCTCGGTCCGCATCGAAACCGGCCCCGGGCCCCGGCTATCCAAACCCGAACCGAAAGAGGGTCATGCCGATCCGGATGAGTTTGAAAAGTACTTTCTCAGGATCGTCGATGAGCTGGGCAGAATCGGGCATTTGCTCGCCAACATTCACAGCACATCCCAGGCACAGGCCGCCGCGCCCCAACTGCGGACAATCGCTGAACGTGCCCTGACGCTGGCCAATGAAGCCGAGAGCCTGGGTATCGTCAGTGATGATCTGGAGAACTGGCTCAATCAGAAGCATGAAGCCCGCATCAAGAACGCCTTCGGTATGCTGCTGACGCACGGCATGCGGCTGCAGCATACGCCCGCCGGGCCGATCATCGAAGAAGCGCTTCGACCCCTTGAAGACATGTAACCGTTGCCGCGCCGAACCCGGACCCGTGGCGGCCGCAAGCCCACCACGCGCGCGCCGGTCACGGCAACGGTCATCGAACCGACCACATCAGCAGACCCCGGCGACCGCCACGCACCGGAACACACGGACGATGGTCGAGGCGACGGGCACCTCACAATCGAGGGTCAGCCGAGCGTGGCGTGCGTTGGACGGCGACAACACTGGTCGAAGTCAACTGGCGGGCACTGAGGCGAACGGGTCCTTCCGGGATGAAATCAACTGAGTATCGTGGTGCGAACGATCGCCGGGTCACGGTCGCGCCAATGATCCGGTCGGTGCGGAAACCGCGGATTTCTCCCGCCGGGAGTTTGACCCCGTAGAGGAGCAAATTGCCTTCCCGTGTCGCTTTCAGCGAATACGGCTCAATGACATAAGGCAAGCGTTGTCCACTTTCCTTCCGATAATCGAGTTCGACGCACAGACGGTTCACGGCCGCGAAACGCACATGTTCCAGAGTGCTGAAATGGGGACTTCCCGCCGCAAGCGTGACGGTATTGGCTTCGCCTTCGGATTCTGCCGGAATCGCGGGCAGTTGGCCGAACAGGGCGGACTTGGGATTATCGAGCCAGGAGAAGAAAGTCGCCAATTCATTCCAGTACGAATCGAATGGCGGCAGCGCCTGCAATTGGTGACTAAGCTGCTCGTCCCATCCGGCGGCGCAAATCTCTTTGTGCTCATCCAGATCCACCAGACTGGGAAACGTGATGCTTTTGAACTCGCATTTCTTCGTCAGGACGGACTTCACATCGTCAGCAACTTCCCGTGACTCCGGACGTCGATAGAGGATGATCACGTCGTACAGGTCGCGCGGCCGAGTTCGCTCCTTGAGTGCTCGAATTTTCTCGGCAAAGACCTCGGCGTAGGAATAGGACTGGATGCTCATACCATCTTCCGGACAGTCGCTGTAATCGTGCCGGACGGGTATCGTGACCGGGTCCTCAACCACGAGTTCGTCCGCCGAAAGGTCGAGTTTGATTCGCGGCATCGAACGCTTTCCGGAGTACGTTGCCGGACCTTTGTAGTAGACCCTTCCCTGGCAGGATTCAAGGCCACGGGGATTCGTGTAAACCTCGAATTTCATCCTGTCCGGCGGAATCTCGATGCCGCTCCGCTCGTATATCCACTCAGCGATCTGGGCGAAGGTTGCCAGAAGGAAGTCCACGTCGATGTGCGATGGGTCGCGCAGCGTGAAATCCAGATCCTCCGAGAAGCGGTAGGTTTCAAAATAGCATTTCTTCAGGCAAGTCCCTCCCTTGAAGACCCAGTGATCACGTAGCGCCGGGTGCTGATGGATTCCCGCCAGCAGCCAGCCAAGCACGTAATCCTTCTCGATGACGTGCGTTTGCAGGCTGGCCTGCGTTGCCCGTTCAATGATCTCATTCTTGGGGATCATGCCGTCGAGTCCGTGTCGAAGGAGAGCACCGAGGGAATGAACAGCCGCCAGCGCGTTACCAACTTGTCACCTTTCAGGGCTGGATCAAGCTGGGCGTTGCCTTTGCTCAGACGCGATTTACAGGCCGGCACCAGCAAATGGTCCTCTCCCAGCAGCCGCTCCGTCAGAAAGCCCAACCTCTTGAACACCGCGGCGTTGCCAAGGCGCTGGGCGTATTCGATCACTTGCTGAGGACTAAGATGAGGGCTCTTGAAGTAGTTCCTCAAACAGTCAATCACATGCTCAATGCCGCCACCGGTCCAAGGATTGGCGAGCATGTCGACGATCGTCCGCGACGGGTCGGACACCGACAGCTTCTTTTCCTTTCTCCATACGGTCCTCGTGCCGAATTGCCGACTTGGCGCAATGTGCGTCACAACGAATGGGATGTTGTGGATGACTTGGTGACGCTTGGCAACCGGCCGCGTGCTGAAAACGCAGATGTCCCGAAAAATCTGCTCAGTCAGATCCCAGTGCTCGGCCGCCGACCAGCCGCCAACATACGCAGGCCCGAACAGGTCGGGAATGACGATCCAGGCGTCCTCCAGAGCGCGGTCCTTGCTGATTGACTCCACCGGGACCGGAACATAGACCCCCCTCCTGATACGGCTCAGCCAGCCCTGCTCGCACCAGCGCGCGAGTGCCTTCGCGGCGTCCTCCGTACTGGTTCCCAGAATGCGGGAGGCATTCTCGACCGTAAGCACATCTCCACCCTCGCGCAGCAGCTTGCCCAGGCGTTCCCGCGTCCGCGAGCGGCCGCTTTTCCCATCGTCGGGCATACGACATTCCATCTACCGAAAATCACTCAAAAACTGAATTGCGCAAGACGTAGTGTACCAGCAGAGGCACGGAAAGTACAGTGCAAGCCGAGAAAATGCAGGGCGAACGCATGTAGCCTTGCTCGTTGTTCGCCACCGGACTTGCCATCGGTCCGGGCATCATCATTGGTTGCTGGGCTCCCCCGTTGTGGGCACCGGGGCTGATTTGTGCCGCTCAGCGGGCCTGAACAGCCCCA
>JAFIFY010000133.1 GCA_020831765.1 Phycisphaeraceae bacterium
CGCTGAGATGACCGATTTCTTCCTGGCGCTGATGCTGCCCAATGCCGGGGACGGCTTGCAGGGCATCAAGCGTGGATTGCTTGAACTGGTGGACATGATGGCCGTCAACAAGGCCGACGGCGATAACCGCACCGCGGCCAGTCGCGCCGCCGGGGAGTACGCCACGGCGTTGCATACCATGCAACCACGCGCCGGCGACTGGGTCGTGCCGGTGGTCACCTGCAGCGCTCAGAAAAACGAAGGACTGGATGAGATATGGCGGCAGGTGCTGGATCATCGCCAGCGCATGCAAGCCAACGGTGTTTTCGAGAAGAAGCGGCGTCGCCAGCAGCTTCGATGGATGTGGGCGATGGTGGATGAATATCTCCGCCGGAAGATGGTGGAGCATCCATCGGTCAAGGACATCCTGCCGGAACTTGAAAAGCGCGTGATCGAAGGCGAGATACCTCCGACGCTGGCCGCGGAAGAAATCATCCGCGCCTTTTCCCAGGAAATGTGAAGCGCGGCCGCGGACCACCAGGGCCATCGCCATCGGCTAGAATCGACCAGCCCCATGAACAACACCGAATCGCAATTCACCATGGCTCCCCGATCGAGCCCGGCCCCGGATGAACAGGTGCGGGAATATGTCATCCCGGCGCCGGAGAGCGTGGGAGAGCAGGTCGATGTCGCCACCGAGGAAATGCTGGTCAACATGGGGCCGCAGCATCCTTCGACCCACGGGGTGCTTCGGGTCGTGCTGCGCACCGATGGCGAAGTGGTCCTCGAAGCCGTGCCGCACATCGGATATCTGCATCGGTGCGCTGAGAAGATCGCCGAGAACGTGGCCTATTACCAGTATGTGCCGTATACCGACCGGATGGACTACGTCGCGGGGATGAACGAGAACTGGGCGTTCTGCCGCGCGGTGGAGAAGCTGGCGGGGATCGAGCTGCCCCGTCGCGCCGAGTTCATCCGCATCATCATCTGCGAGTTGAACCGCATCGCCAGCCACCTGGTTTCGTTTGGCACCTACGGCCTGGACATCGGCGCGTTCACGCCGTTTCTCTACGCCTTTCGCGAGCGGGAATACATCCTCGATCTTTTCGAAATGGTCTGTGGCGCGCGATTGACTTACAGCTATTTCACCATCGGTGGCTCGACGCATGACCTGCCGCGCGGCTATCTGGAAAAGGTCGTCGAGTTTCTCGACTACTTCGAGCCCAAGCTGGTCGAATACAACGATCTTTTGAGTTGGAACCATATCTTCATCAAGCGAACGGCCAACGTCGGGATCATCTCGCCGAAGCTATGCACCGATTACGCGCTGACCGGTCCGGTGATCCGAGGCAGCGGCATCCCCTACGACCTGCGACGTCTTTCCGCCTCCGGCGGGCCTTCGGGTGATGAAGGCTCGTACAGCCTTTACCCGGAGTTGGATTTCGAAGTCTGCGTGGGCCGGGGCGAGGTGGGAACCGTGGGCGATTGCTGGGACCGCTACATCGTTCGCATGCAGGAGATGGCCGAAAGCTGCCGGATCATCCGCCAGTGCATTGCGAAGATACCACCACCGGGTGACGGTGATGGGCGATACCGTGTGAAGCTGCCGCGCAATTTCAAGCCGCCGGCCGGTGAGATTTACGTCGAGACGGAGAACCCGCGCGGCGTGCTGGGTTTCTATGTCGAAAGCCAGGGTGGCACGATGCCTTATCGTTGCAAGGCGCGGGCCGCGACCTTCTGCAATCTCTCGGTCACCCATGAAGTCTGCCGGAATGTGCTGCTGGCCGATGTCCCGGCCATCATTGGCAGCATCGATGTTGTCATGGGCCAGGTCGATCGGTGAAATGGCCATGACCGTGGGGCCGGTGGCATGGCCCATGCGGCCCGGCGCTATTCGGCGTGCAGCAGGTGATAGTTCTTCTTGCCCAGCCGAACCACCAGCACCGAACGGCCCGCCAGGGCGCTGCGGTCAATCGCCGCCGCCGGTTCGCATCGCTGGTTGTTCAGGTACACCGCGCCCTGGTCGAGCATCCGCCGCGCTTCGCCTTTGGATTTGCACACCCCGCTTTCGGCCAGAAGGTCGATCGGTGAGATGCCCGCATCCAGCCGGGAAGCGGCAAAGCTGGCCGAAGGCACATCGGCGAAGATTTCCAGCAGATCAGCTTCGGAGAGTTGCGAAAGATCGCCGCCAAAGAGCGCTTCGGTGGCGGCTTCAGCGCGTTTTAGGCCTTCGGGGCCGTGGACCAGGCTGGTGATCTCGGCGGCCAGTCTCTTCTGGGCCAGGCGCAGGTGTGGCTGTTGCTGGTGTTCGGCGACGATCGGCTCGATCTCCTCCAGCGTCAGGAAGGTGAACAGCTTGAGGAATCGATCGACGTCGGCATCCTCGGTGCGCACGAAGTACTGATAAAACTGAAACGGGCTGGTGCGCTTGGCATCGAGCCAGATGGCATTGCCCGCCGACTTGCCGAACTTCTGGCCCGAGGCGGTGGTGATCAGCGGCACGGTCAGCCCCGCGGCTTTGCCGCTTTCCACGCGTCGGATCAGGTCGATGCCCGCGGTGATGTTTCCCCACTGGTCGCTGCCGCCGCATTGCAGCACGCAGCCATGATGGCGGTAGAGGTGCAGGAAGTCATAGGCCTGCATCGTCATGTAGCTGAACTCGGTGAAGCTGATGCCCTGTTCGCTCTCCATCCGGCCCTTGACCGAGTCCTTGGCCAGCATCACGTTGATGGTCATGTGCTTGCCCACATCGCGGAGCCAATCGATGAAGCTCATCGGACTGATCCAGTCGAAGTTGTCCAACATGGTCGCCGCCGCCGCGCCCGAGAAATCAAGAAACCGCTCAAGCTGGACACGGATCGCGGCCTTGTTGTGGGCGACCTGTTCAGCACTGAGCAGATTGCGCTCCTCACTCCGGCCACTGGGATCGCCGACCATGCCGGTCGCCCCGCCAACCACCGCCAGCGGGCGGTGACCAGCCTGCTGAAGGTGGCGCATCAACAGCACCGGAACCAGGTGGCCCAGGTGCAGACTGTCGGCCGTCGGGTCAAAGCCGGTATAGAGCACCAGCGATTCGCCCTCCAGCCGCCCGGGAAGATCCTGATGGCTGATCTGGTGAACAAAGCCGCGCTTCTGCAGTGTTTCATAAACCTTGGGCATAACGAACATCTCACAAACCACCCCCGCCCCC
>JAFIFY010000134.1 GCA_020831765.1 Phycisphaeraceae bacterium
AACATCGCCATGAGCAGCGGCTACAACAGCACCAGCCAGTTCTACGCCGCTTTCGTTCGTATCTGCGGACTCAGCCCGGCCCGATTCCGACGACAGGCACATTCGGCTCCCGAGCCGGGACCAACAGATTGATCGCCATCGACGGTGATCAAGTGATCCTCTGAAATGACTATCATGGCTGGATTCTGATGATCCGGACCTCCATCCAATGGAACAAAGCCATGCCTGATCAATCATCCCCGCTCGAAAAGGTCGCACACGATCCCAGTGCTTCGCTCCTGCTGGTCCGCATGATGTGGGCCGGTTGCCTGGTGGGGATCGCGGTGTTCGCTGGCTTCATCGCCTTGGGCGTCAATCCGCCCGCCGATTCCGCTTCCACCGGCCAGTGGGTCCGTCTGCCCCTGTTCGTCGCCTTCATCCTGATTCCCGTGGGGTATCTGATCCGCTACCAGATATTCAAACGCGGCCGCAGGCAGCAAGCCGTCAACCCCAAGGCCTTCGCCAAGGGCAACGCCATTCTGTTCGCCATTCTGGAACTGGTCGCCATCATGTCCCTGGTCACGGTGATCATCGCCTTTGCCTGGTGGCCGGCCGCCGGTGGGGTGGTGCTGGCGATGCTGGTTCTGCTAATCAACTGGCCGATCGGCAGGCACCTGTTCCCCGAAGCGCCCAAAGGGCTTGATTCCTGATGAGCGATGGAGATCGACCCGCCGGTGAGCCAAGGGTGTGCGCCGAGCTTCTGACCGGACTTCAGCGCGGCGGCGTGGCCATGATTCACCTCTCCGGCGAACCGGCCGAACTGGATCGGGTTCTGGATGCCTATACCGGCGCTCGGCGATGGCGGCATGGGCAGCTCCATCTGGTGTCATTCCGGGAGCTTGACCGGGGGCTGGCCGTTCGTCTTGATGACCGGAACGCACAGTGGATGCCCCACGGCGGCATCCGGCTGGTTGAGCGCATATTTGCCGATCTGGCGGAGCTTGGCGTCGATGTCTCTGCGCCGATCGATGCCCAGCATCTATTCCCCGAAGCAGCCCATCGCCTGGAAGCCTGCATGCTTCGTGCCCTGGGACCGGCCAACAGTCCCGCGGCGCTGGATTGGCTGTTGGCTCAACCCCAACTCTGGGAGGCGGCGAACGAATCGGGGCTGAGCGCTGGTGAGGCTCAAACCATCATCCAGGATTCACGAGCGCTGGCGTATCTGCTCCAGCCGGCGACCGTCGCCCTGGTCGGCTTGCCCAATGTCGGCAAGAGCACGCTGACCAACCGCATGGTCGGCCGAACCGCCAGCATCGTGGCCGATCAGCCCGGTACGACCCGTGACTGGGTCCGAACGCTGGCCATGCTGCCTGTCCCCGGCGTGAACAAAGCCGATCCCTCCGTGGAGCCTGGCCCATCAGCCCTTGCGGTGCATTGGATCGATACCGCCGGCTGGCGGAATACAAGCGATCCGGTGGAATCAAGGGCGATGGAACTCGGCCGCGCCGTCATCGAGCGGGCTGACCTGCGTATCTGGATGCGCGATCCGGTGAGCGATTGGCCTGTGGTCGAGTCGATGCCCCCCGCCGCGGAACTCTGGGTCATCAATAAGGCGGACTTGCCCGCGGCATCGCGCTTTAAAGAATCATCCACCGCGGCCCAGCCGGGTACCGAACCATCCAGTCCACTGCTGATCAGCGCTTCGGCGGGTACCGGTATCGATGCTCTGGTCGAGGGCATGATCGCCGCGCTGGGTCTTGGCCATCTCGACCGCCCGCGCCCATGGGCGTTCACGCCCGAGTTGCTTGAAGACCTGTCCAACGATCGCTGGCGATCATGGCTCGACCCTGCACGACCGGAAAGCCGATCGTAGAATCGGACGCATGTCCGACACGCTGGCCGTCGAATCCCCGGCGAAGATCAATCTCGCCCTTTCGCTTGGCGCGCCGATCCCGCCGCGCAACATGCACCCCATCGCCACTTCGATGGTGACGCTTGATCTGTTCGATACCCTCATCCTCCACAAGGCCCAAGGCGCTACACCGCGTCTGGTCATCCGATACGGCGACGATGCCCTGGGCGATGCATCCCGCTGTCGTGTCGATTGGCCGCTGGAACAAGACCTGGCCATGCGGGCGCTTCGCCTGCTTGATGAGCATGTCGGCCGGACGCTGCCCATCACGGCGGAACTGATCAAGCGGATTCCAACCGGCGCGGGCCTCGGGGGAGGATCGGGCAACGGCGCGGCCATGATGGCGGGCGTCAATCAATTGCTGCAACTGGGGATCGACACCCGCGAGCTTATGAAACTGGCCGGAACGCTGGGCAGCGATATGCCCTTCTTCGTCGCGGCCTACGATGGCATGACCTCGGCCATCGTGCGCGGCTGCGGCGAGATCATCGAGCCGCTTCCCATCCAAGGCGCCATCCACGCCGTGCTGATCTTCCCGGCCCAAAGTTGCCCGACCGGTCCCATCTACCAGGCGTTCGACCGGCTGAGCCCCGATTGTCCCGCCCAGCCGGACGATGCCAAGGTCGCCCGGGTGACTCAGAAAGCCGTCAGCCGGCCGGATCAACTCTTCAACGATCTGCAATCGGCGGCGGCCGACCATGCCCCGGAACTGGCGACCCTGCTCAAGCGCCTGCATGAGGCCGGGCTAGATGCGCATATCACCGGCTCGGGCTCGACTCTTTTTTCAATCCAGCCTGATCGCGATTCAGTGATCCAAACGGCCCGGCGGATCAGCCAGCTACTCGATTTACCAACCTACCCGGTCACAGGCCCTTACCAACCGCGTATGAAAGCCATGGATCGGGTTCGATAAACCGCATCGAACATCAGCCGGAACTCGATCCCGCCTCACCAACGCTCCTGTTGAACCAGGGGCGGTGTCGGCTGAATGCTTCCCGTTGAAATCGCCAATTCCGACGATGCATCGGCCAGATGCGCTGGTTAGACGTGGCTATGTTCCGGGGCGCGGCGGCGGGATCGGCCGGTGACCAGCCAGGCTCCGAGCAGAAGTACGGTTGTACTGGCGGGCTCGGGGATCGGGGCGCTCAGGGGCGCGGCGGTGCTCGAGTAGTTGGCGGACAGCGCAAACGCATCCCTGAGCCCCACGCGGCCGTCACCATTGAAGTCACCGTCAGACCAATTCGCCGCGGTGGGTGTGCCCAGCCCGGCCTGCACGCTGGCAAGGTCATCGTCGTCCACCAGACCATCGAGATTCGCATCACCCGGCAGCGCAACGGTCACACGTACCGAAGAAACTTCGTAGGTCACGGCCAGGGCGAGTTGCGGATTGACCAGCACGCCCTCCAGATGATCGAATCGCCCGGTCATCCCATTGTGGGTCACCACATCATGGGTTGTCAGTATGGCGGGGCTGTAAGCCTCATCGAGAGTCAGATGAAGCGTACCGGCAAGGGAAACGGTGCCGCCGACATCCAGCAAGTCGTGCTCAACCCCGGGTTCCTCGCCGGCAAGGCTGATCTTAAGCCGGCCCTGCCCATGCTGCTGGTAGTCGCCTGAAATGGTTGCCGTCGCGGGTGTTCCTTCGATTCGGCCGGGCACGACCGTACCACCAGGATTGATCAGGCTGCCCTCGATCTGATCAAACGCCAGCGATCCAGCGGCCAGGGTCAGGGGTTGGGATGCGTTGTTCTCGATGATGCCGACTTGAATGGCACCGCCTTCCAGGTTCACCGCGCCCGAGTCGTAAATCTTGAGGCGGCCGTCAACCTCCAGCCGCGCGCCCGGCGCGACGGTCAGCACAGCCGTTCCGCCCAAGCCCATCGCGCTGCCGCCGATGTGCAGATGATCGCTCACCAGAAGCACGCCGCCATCAGCGACCGCGATCGATCCCGATGATCCCGGCAGCGCGGCGATCGATACGTTGTGTCCGGCCAGCGTGCCATTGTGGATCGCCAGCGAGGCCTGCTCGCCGGCATACTTACCCACGGTGATGCCGCTCTCGATCATGTTCGAGGTCAACTCGACCGAGTTTCCACCAAGCTCGAGGGTCACCTGCCCCTCCCGATGCAGCAGGGCATGGGCCCAGGTGTTCTGTTCAAAGCCGACCGTTGATGATCCGGCGACGTTGAATCCCAGGATATCACCGCCCATCGGTATCTGACCGCCGGACCAACGTGATGCATCATGAAAATCACCGGAACCGGCGGACACCCAGCCGACAGTGATGTTGTCATCGATCCAGGTGTTGAACACACTGATGCGAACAGCGCCGTAAGCATCGCCATACTTGAACTCGACGCTGCCCGATAGCGTCTGCCCAAACGATGTGACTCCGGCCACAAGCGAACCACCGGCGACATCAACGAACACCCCACCGCCACTGTCACCGGGCGCGGGGAGATATTCAAGGTCCAGCGGCACGGCCGACGGTGACCATGGGCGATTGAGGGAAGGTTCATCCGGATGGTCGAAATCCGCGATGAAAAGGTTGTCTGAATAGCGCAGGCCGGGCGGACCGGTGGTCACCAATTGGTCACCGAACGCATCGATCATGTTGTGGCCGGCGCGCCTGGTCCCCGCGCCGCCGGTATCTCCGGTCAGCCCCGTTCCGGTTCGACCGTAGCCGACACTGGTTCCGATCAGCCCGCGCTCATCAGCACCGTGGAATCGCGTGGCCGGAACGATCCCGGACACCGGGGTCGCCAGCCGAACCAGCGCAAGGTCATAACCGGAGCGGACATTGCCGTTCCATTGAGGATGAATGATCCATGATTCGGCGGAGTAGTTGGTGCCGTTGTTTTGACTGGTGCCGCCAATGTTCAACACCACGCTGCTGGTCGCCGGATCGTCAATCACATGCGCGGCGGTCAGAACCCACATGGGTGAAAGCAGCGTGGAAGAACCCAGGTACAGGTTTGTCTTCAACGCGCCCACGGACGCATACTGCGCCTGCGCGCCCAGTTGGCGATACAGCGTGTCCGATCGATCGTGACGAATCACCCCGGCGGTCAGAACGGTGCCGGACATCCCCCACACCGACAGAAAGGATGCGATCAGCATCAACCGCAACCCGCCAACCGTGCGATCCGGCAAGCCGCCCCGGCCCGGATCGGTCGAAAGCGGGCGAGAAACCATGCATCATGCTCCAGGTCTGATGCGCCCAAGGCTCCGGTCAGATCGATGCAACAGCGGATTCATCGAGCCATCAGCGCCCAACAGTGGGGAACCCCAACTCGGACAAGAATAGTTCACGGTTGGCCACGGGGCAACTATTTTCCCGTGAAATGATTGAAAAAGTCCATCCTCTGATCAGAATCAGTGATGGCAGGAGTTCGATACGGCTACCTGGCCCAAGGGGAAAACTCGGGCAACTCCCCATGCCGGACTTCGAGCGAACCGTGCTCGACCCTCAGGCGGTCCAGCACCGTTGGGTCGGGCAATTCCTTTTCCGTGGTGAATACCGTGATGCGGCCCTTGTCCAGGGCAACCGTCAGCCGCGACAGCTCATCCGGGGGAAGCCGGAGGCTCAGACGCGCATCGCAGATGACAAAAACCCCCTGCTTCTCCAATCTCCAGATTCGGCCCAAGCCGCCATCGGGAAGTTCAATATCATCCATCGACGTTCGTATGCGACTGGTTTTCCACCCAAAGCCGCGGGCAAAACCAAGCAATTCAACTTCATCTGCATGCTGATCCACCAGCACATCAAGCCTTGCCCCGGGGATCGAGAGGTGAATGGCCAGACGGTCGGATGAAGCGTCCTCGACGGGCAAGGGTCGATCATTAGTATCCCGTGAAGCGGTTGCCGAATCGAACCGGTGATGGACGGTCGTCACGGCGGGAGAAGCCACCAGGAGGACGCCGGCCAGGGCGACGGCGGCCGCCGCGGTGATTGTCGCGCTGCATCGCCGGTCCGCAACGCCCCAACCATGGACCAAACCTTCCTCACGTTCGGGAATGCGCAGCAAATGGTGATAGACCCACCACGCCGCGCCGAGCACAACGACACCGGCCATCAGCGCATCCGACGGGAAATGACCGCCCGCAGCCATCCTGGCCCCCCCCATCAGCAGGCCCATACCAATGCCCAGGCCCAAGACGCACCAGGCCAGGCGGCGATGGCGACGATACAGCAGGAAGTATGGAACGCCGAGGATGAATGCGGCCGAGGCGTGACCGCTGGGAAATGATTTGCCCATGCCCACGTAACCGATCATGCCCGGCGGAATGTGCCGCATCATGCCCCCCAGAGGCTCAACCTGCCGGGGTCGGGGACGGCCCCAGTAATCCTTCAGAACCACGTTGACAAGCAATCCGGGGCCGATCAGCAGACACAGGAACAGGCAGAGCCCGGCCGGTTTCAGTCTATGGCGATGCGGGCGAAAGGTTCCGACAAGAATCAGCCCGATCGCCACCAGCGCCACAGCACCGGCGATCGGGTTCGCCAACTCGTATAGAATCGACCAGAACAGGGCATGCCCATATGGCCAATCGGTCTCCGCGCCGGTCGGCGCGAAGAACCAGCGCATCATGATCAAATCCAGGTCAGTGATCCAGAACACCATCATGACCAGCAACATGATGCCCACGATGACCGCAGCCTCCGTGCGTCGACGTTTTCTCAACGAATCAGCGGTTTCGGACTGGCCGGTGGGCATGGAAGGTGAGTATATCGACCGGTCCGTCCAATATTCGCTTGATGCAACCGCACCGGGCCCGATACCGGCCATTTGCGTCTGGCATCCGCCGAACCCGCCGCGCTTGATCCGGCCCGGCATGGAAATCATGCGACTTGAAATGGTCGGACGTCCTCGGTGCTGACCGGCGAGCCGGGGCCGTATAATAATCCACGATGACTGGAAAAATTCGCCGATTTCTGCTGTTACTGATTGGACTGACGCTTGCATTGAGCCTGGGCTTTGATATCCAAGGGCCAACCCGCGCATCGGGACCGGAGGCACTGGAATCAGGGATCGGGCCGGGTGTGGCCGAGCACATGCCCCTCTTCCTGATGGATGCCGACAACGCGAACGCGGGGAATGGATCTCCGGCCCCGGCGGGCGGCGCAGCGGGTGCGACAGCTTCCGCGGCACCTGCCGCGCCTGGCCAACCGACGGTCGCGCCCCGACATCTGGCTCTGCCGGGCGGGGGCCACGCCGCTTATATCCGGATTGACGGCGCGATCGACCGCTTCACCGCACTGAGCATCCGTCGCCGGGTGGACCGGGCGATGCGCTCCACCCCGACCCCCACGGTCATCATCATCGAGCTGAACACGCCGGGAGGTGAACTGGACGCAGCGCTCGAGATTTCCAGGTTTCTCAAGCAGGATGTGACCGTCCCGACCATCGCCTGGGTCAATTCGCAGGCGCTATCGGCCGGCACCATGATCGGGGTGGCCTGCAATCACCTGGTGATGAGTCCGGCATCGACCATGGGCGACAGCGCGCCGATCGCGATCGATGCCATGGGGCAGGTGTCGGCGACGGTCATGGCCAAGGTGCTCTCACCGATCCTGGCTGAGTATCGCGACAGCGCGGACCGGCGAGGCTATCCCTTCGTGCTTTTCCATGCCATGTGCGTGCTCTCGGTCGAAGTGTTCCTGATCGAGCGCACCACCTCATCGGGCACCGAACAACTGCTGGTCAACGAAGCCGATTACCTTGTGATGGTGGAAGGGTTGTCGATCGCCGAGGCCAATGACCGGATGGTGAGGAAGTTCACTGAGCGGTTCGGCGATCCGGGGTTTCCCGGTCGGCCGACCGTGTCCGTGGCCAGGGACGATTCCAACGAGAGTGATCGTGGCCAGTGGGCGCTGGTTCGGCAGGTTCACGACGGCAACACCCTGCTGACATTGACCCAGAGCGAGGCCGAAGACCTGGGGCTTGCGGTCTCCGGGGCGATCCGAACGGTTGAAGAAATGCAGGCGCTGCTCAATGCCGGCCCGGAAGATTACATCCGGGTGAATCAGACGTGGTCGGAATCGCTGGCCGAGTTCCTCTCCCGCTTTTATGTGCGGGCGATCCTGCTGGGCCTCTTCATCATCTTCGCGTTCATCGAGCTTCAGACGCCCGGGCTGGGCATCGCCGGCCTGTTCGCCATGACAGCGCTGGCCGGGCTGATCGGTGGTCCTTTGATCCTCGGACTGGCCGAGGTCTGGCACATCGTCCTTTTCGGCCTTGGGCTGGTCCTGGTCGTCATTGAGATTTTCGTCATGCCCGGGGTGGCCGTGGCGGGCATCATGGGCGTGATATGCATCGTCGTCGGCCTGGTCCTGATGATGGTGCCCACGGCCGGGGGTGGTCCGATGCCGCTGCCGGCCTCGGGCACAAGCGGCACCCTCCTGGCATCGGTTTTGAGCATCATTGTCGGTCTTGGGGTGGGCATCGCGGGTCTATTCCTGGCCTCGCGCTTTTACGATGAAATTCCCCTGCTTCGCAAGATGGTGCTCAAGGGACCACCGCCGATCGATCCCAACTTCGTGCCCGGCTCCGAGGGGACCACCCCGCCTGCAACTTCCAGCAACACCGACGCATCGGAGGCGGCACAAACCACCTCGACCGACGAAGCCGCCGCTCCGCTGGGTGCCAAGGTCGGTGACGAGGGCGTCGTCGTCTCAACGCTGCACCCGGCCGGGCGGGCGAGGTTCGGCCGCAAGACCGTTGATGTGATCTGCGATGGCGGCTGGATCGACACGGGCAAGAAGGTCAGGATCGTGGAAATCGCCGGCAATCGCGTGCTGGTCGTCAAGGCCTGAGGCTCGAGCGGCGTCTGGTGAGCCGGATCGATGCTTCGCCCTGCCAGGCGCTTACCGTCGTTCTGAATGCCGCCTTGGGCGGTTCAGGGGCGAATCAGTCCGCCAGCGAACTCCATCCGGAATTCCGGATCATCCAGCGGCCCGACCAGACGAAACCTTGAAAGCTGATCGGTCACCAGGGCGGTGAGGTCGCCCAGGAGTGGAATCTGGCGGCCGATCGCCCGGATCGGCCCGCCGTTGAACGTCACATCGACGCGGCCATCGTATCCCAGAGTTCCACTCCCGTCGGCCGCGAACCCCGAGCCTCGAATATGAATTCGGCTGAATCGGAGATGATCACCGGCAAAGTCGAAATCCAGCCGCGCTTCATCCCCCGGATTGCCCGATCCGACGCCAACCAACTTCAAACCTTCACGCACCGCCTCCACGGCATGGGCAAGTCCCGGCAGCCTGGCCAGCGATCCCTCCTTGACCTCCAGCCATCCTTTGCCCCGCGTGTGAGATGCCAAGCCGGGTCCGTCCCACTGGACCTCGATGACCCCGGAAAGCATCCCCGCGAACCCGAGCGCATCTTCGCCGGCGGTCATCTGGCCGCCTTGATCAGTCGTTGCCTGCTCGTCCGTCGTCGTCCGCTCGCGGCTGAAACGGGCCAGTTGAACGCGATCCAGTTCCACCCCGGCGATGCTGGAGCCGCCCGGATTCAACGCCATCACGATACGCCCGTTCTTCGGGATACCGATCCGGCCCTCGCCGACCCGAGCCCCAAACCGTCCGATCTCCAGGCGCCCTCCATCCAACCCAAGATCGAGCTCCAACGATTCCACAGGCGCAACCAAACCGCCCCCTGCCAAGCGCACCTCCCGGGCGCGAATCCGCATTCGAAGGCTGGACCCGGACGGATCCTTCAGATCGATCCTGCCCGCGCCCTCCACGCTCAGTTTTCCGCCCGCTTCATGCCGATGGATCAGACGCTGCACATCCGGTGGAAGCGTCGCGATGCCCGATTCATCCAACCCCACATCCATGGACAGCCGCGCCAACTCGACCAGCAAGTCATCCAGATGAAAGCGGCCGTCGATTTCCAATGCGGTCACCGGCGCTCGATCGATGCGAACTTGCGAACGGTACCATCCGCCGCGCGGCTCCGTGAGGTTCAGCGATGCGTTGATGGCCGGAAGCACAAGCTCAGGAGCGTCCGGCGCGGCGGGGCGATATCTGACCGACGCATCCACCAACTGAATCAATCGAATCTCGAAAATATCGCTGAGGCGAATCGAAACATCGTCTTCGGTGCGCGGCCGGGGATCGTCAGGCTCATCGGCCCGTATCAGATTCGTAAACCCGTAGAACCCTCCCCCGGCCACCGGCCGCTCGATCAGGCTGACGGTGGCGCGATCAAGGACGATCTTGCGGATCAGGAGCGGCCGGCCGACCCGGGGAACCTCACCGAGTTCAATCAGTAGGCGCTCGGCCTCGAACGCCACATGGCGCTCCAGCGTCACCGGATCGATATCCACCAGCCGGGCGTTGATGAGCATGACCGAAGAGGCCGACGGCAGAGCCAGGGCATCGAACTCCAGCTTCGGATTCAGATAAGCGGCACTGATGGCCTTGAGCTGGCCGCCGATGAACTTCTCAAGCAGTGATGACCCGCCGCCCAGCCCACTTGTCAAAACCGTCATCGCCCCAAGCGCCAGGAGGATAAAGATCGCCGCGAGGCGAAGCAGGCGCATCGCCTTGCGAGGCTTTTCGATCCGCGGCTTGGCCGAATCCCGCTTTTCGTGATTGTCGGTTCGGGCCATGGTTGAGCGGTTCCCCTGCCGGTCGCGGACCGGGACACCTCGGGCACCGGTCCGCGACCAACACCAAGGCCACAATTCTATCGGCCAGATGGTGCCCGCCGATGGCCGCCGGGCCGGAAAAGGGCGAAGTTTCCGGCCCGCCACCCAAAGGAATCCATCACCCCACCGATGGCCGGGCAAGGGCATGGATTCGGCACGTTCGCGTCCGGTCGGGGTCAGCGAATCCACTCTCGCGGGACAGCAAATCGACCTGTGGAAAGTTGCAAAGCGGTGCGGGCATGCCTATCTTCTGCCCTCCAGTGGAACGGGTTGCTGGGAAGACGTGTTCGCAGCCATCATCACCCTGAATGATCCGCTGAGATGCGATCCCCGGATTATGGATTCAGCCGTCCTTTACGCTCTATATGTCGCTACGGTCGTTGGGGCGATTGCGCTGATCCTGATCATGCCCGGGGCCTTCTCGACGGCCATCCGGCGGATCGGCGGCTTGCTGGGTGCGGCGACCTTGGGCGGGCTCTGGCTCTGGCTGGGCCGCTTTCTGCCCGAGCTTGGGACGGATCAGGCCCCTTTTCTCTACTACTACCTCTTCAGCGGCATCGCGATCATCGCCGCGGTCCGGGTGATCAGTCACACCAAGCCGGTCTACGCCGCGCTGTGGTTCGTCATGGTGATCTTGAGCAGCGCCGGTCTTTTACTCATTCTCCAGGCGGAGTTTATGGCCTTTGCCCTGGTGATCATCTACGGTGGCGCGATCCTGGTCACCTATATGTTCGTGATTATGCTGGCCGCGCAGGCCGGTGATGCTTCGCATGCCGAGGATGCGCCGGAGTATGATCGAGTCGCTCGTGAGCCGGTGCTGGCCGTGTTGGTCGGGTTTCTGATGATGGCCCTGCTCCTGACGGCGATCCATGAGCCGGCGCCGGAAGTGCCGGCCGCTCGCGGCCCCTCGGACATGGCCATCAAGGTCGCCATGCTCACCGACCGCCCCGAGGAGCGAGCCATCCAGCGGCTCCCTCCGGAGCAGCGAGAACTGGTCCGTCAGACTTTCGGACAGCGCGGCATGGCCGAGGCGTTCGGGCCGGTCATCGCACAGATTGCCGACCGCGAGTTGCAAACACGCGAACTCGAGGAATTCCAAGCCGCCATCGGTGCATGGGTCGAAGCCCAACCGTGGCGGGATGTGAAACCGCGCCCCTCCACGCAGCAATTGCCGCTTCTGGTCGATCGCCTTCTGCTGGAGACGATCGATCAACAGGTCTCGTCGATCGCCGGCCGGGCGTTGACCGAAGAGGACCGACGGCTGCTTCAGCAAACCCTGGCCAACCAGAGAGTGCTGGGCAACGTCGAGCGGGTCGGCTTCGATCTGTTCAACGCGCATCCCCTGGGTCTGGAACTGGCCGGTGTGATTCTGCTGGTGGCGCTGATCGGCGCTGTCATCATGGCGAGGCAGCGCGTAACCGCGGCCGATGAGCCCGAGCAGCCCGCGATCGATGAGGAGGTGAGCGCGTGAGCACCCCCCTCTCCGGCATGCTGCTCAGTCACTTTCTGATGACCGGGGCGATTCTGTTCGGCCTGGGCCTGATCGGATTCGTCACCCGGCGCAACCTGATCATCATGTTTCTCTGCACGGAACTGATGTTCCAGGGCGTGGTGATTTCGCTGGTCAGCCTGAGCCTGCATCATGGTAATTTTGAGGGTCAGACTTTCGTGATTTTCGTATTGACGATCGCCGCCGCTGAAGCCGCGTTGGCTTTGGGTCTGGTGGTGCTGTTGTACCGGGGCAGAAAGACGCTGGACGGCACGGCCTGGGCGTTGTTGAGGGGTTAGCCCGGCCTGAACCGCGGCGATCGGATTGAACCAAGGAGCCTGATGTCCGCATGGACGTAAGCATGGTCAAATGGATTCCATGGATTTCGCTGCTCAGCGCGGCGATCTGTGGTGTGCTGTGCTTCCGCCGCGCCTGGGGCGTTTGGGCAGCGCCGGTGACCATCACCGCGATCGCGGCGAGTTTCGTCGTTGCCATGCTCGCCGCCCCGTCCGGTCTTCTCCGGGATGACGATGGCCGGATCGCCGATGCGCTGGGCAAGTCGCCCCATGACATCGGCCAAACCGTCAAAGCGATCGACTGGATCAACCTCAACGAGCGTGATGCGCTGATGGATGATGGCAGCCCGCCGGCGACGCTTGAAGAAGCGCGCGGCCTGGCCGATCAGCATCAGTCGGCGAGGATCATCGAGTCCGGCGAGGCGGGGTATTCGGTCCGCGTTCCGGGATTGTCGGCGAATTTTTCCTACTACATCGATCCGCTGACCCTGCTCATGCTGTTCGTCGTCTGCGGCATCGGCTCGCTGGTGGCCATTTACGGTGCCGGCTACATGAAGGGCGACAAGGGCTACGCGCGGTTCTTCGCCGCCGTATCGATCTTCATCTTCGCCATGACCAGCATGGTCATGGGCGACAACCTGGTTCTGCTGTTTCTCGGCTGGGAGATGGTGGGCCTGGCCTCTTACCTGCTGATCGGCTACTACTTCAAGAAGCCCTCGGCGGCCGCGGCGGCCAGGAAGGCGTTCATCGTCAACCGAATCGGTGACCTGGGCTTTGCCCTGGGCATTTTCCTGACTTACATGCGGTACGACACCGTGGTCATCAGTGAAGTGCTGGCCATGGCCACGAGCCCGGAACATGTCGCCGACTGGCGCGACTATTGGATTCCGTTCCTCCTGATGCTCGGTGCGCTGGGCAAGAGCGCCCAGATTCCGCTGTATGTGTGGCTGCCCGATGCCATGGAAGGCCCGACGCCGGTCTCGGCGCTGATCCACGCCGCCACCATGGTCACCAGCGGCGTGTACATGATCGCCCGGCTGCATCCCCTCTTTGAAAACTCCCCTTACGCCCTGCCGACCGTGGCCACCATCGGCGGCGTCACCGCCTTCTTCGCCGCCACCATCGCCACGAGCCAGTTCGATCTCAAGAAGATCTACGCCTATTCGACGGTGTCGCAGCTTGGCTACATGTTCCTGGGCGTGGGCATGGGCGTGCGCTACGCGATCTTCGGCGGGCTGTTCCACCTCCTGACCCATGCGTTCTTCAAGGCCCTGCTGTTCCTGACCTCCGGCAACGTCATGCACGGTACGCACGGACAGTTGGACATCCGCAAGCTCAGCGGCCTGAGACATCTCATGCCGTTCACCTGCTGGCTGATGCTGGCCGGCTGCCTTTCGCTCGCGGCATTTCCGCTCACCGCCGGCTTCTTCAGCAAGGATGCGATCCTCGTGGGCGTCTTTGAGCAGGGCCTGGCCGAGACCGATCCCAACCGCTGGTATGTCGTGCTCGGTGTCCTGGGCCTGGTGACCGCATTCCTCACGCCCTTCTACGCCTTCCGCGCGTGGTTCCGCGTGTTCATGGGGCCCGAGAAATACGAGATGGGCACCGAGGCGCACGGCGATGAAGAAGAACACGCCCATCCATCCGGCGCGGACTCGCACCTGATCGATGAGGACCACCACGCCCATGATGACAAGCCTCATGAAGCATCGTGGCTGATGCTGGCCCCCCTCTTCGTGCTGGCGCTGGGCGCACTTTTTGTTGGCATCATCGGCTACAAGCCGGTCAAGGAACTGGTCGAAGGCTCCACGGCGGTCATCTCGACCGGCAAGGAGTCGCTGATCAGCGCTGATCTCAACCTGACCCTGATCATCCAGATCGCCAGTGGCATCATCGCCACGCTGGGCATCCTGACCGCGGCGTATTTCCATTGGCTCAACCGGCAGGCCGGACAGAATCTGGCCGATCGGCTGGCCGGGCCGATCCGTGTCCTTGAGAACAAGTACTGGGTCGATGAAATTTACGACTTGGCGATTGTCAAGCCCTTGCGACTGCTGGGCTGGATATTCCAGTTGGTGGACACACTGCTGGTCGGCGGCCTGGTGAAGCTGTTCGGCTGGCTGCCTCGCCTGTTGGGACAGTTGGCCCGGCCCAGCCAGAGCGGTGTGCTCCACGGTTACGGCCTGAGCATGCTCGCCGGTGTTGCGCTGCTGGTTCTGCTGATTCTGCTGGCGGCTCGATGAAACGAACCCTGATGTTGGAAAGACTCCCGCAACGATGAACGCTCCAACCCTGATGGCCCTGCTGATCATCCTGCCCGCCCTGTCGGCGGTCTTGATCTGGACCTGCGCGCATCGCAGCGGGCTGGCCTGGGCCTGGTCCATGATCAGCACGACGCTGATCTTCGCGCTCTCGCTGGTGCTGTTTGTCTGGAGCTGGCGAACCGGTGCCGATGGTGAGCGCCTGATCAACTCGGCCGGTGATTTCTTCCACACTCAGGGCGTGGCTTGGGTGGATAACCTGGGCCTGCGTTTCAGCATGGGGATGGATTCGATCACCATGTGGCTGGTCATGCTCACCACCTTCCTCATGCCGCTGGTGGTGCTTGGCTCACGCTCGGCGGTGGAAAGCCGCCACCGCGAGTTCTTCGGCTGGCTCATGCTGCTTCAGGCGGCGATGATCGGAACTTTCATCGCCCGCGACCTGATCTTCTTCTACGTCTGCTTCGAGTTCACGCTCATCCCGCTGTTCTTCCTGATCGGCGTCTTCGGCAGCACCGACCGACTCAAGGCCGCCCGAGTCTTCTTCCTCTACACCTTCACCGGCTCCATGCTGACCTTCGCCGGCTTGCTCTATGTCGCCTGGTACAGCGCCGGCATCACCGGAAGCTGGACATTCGACATCGCCACACTGACCGAATCCGCCCAGACCATGTCCACCTCGCAGCAGGGCATGGTGCTTCTGGCGCTGCTGGCCGGCTTCGCGGTCAAGGTTCCGCTCTTTCCGGTGCATACCTGGCTGCCCCTGGCCCACACCGAGGCCCCCACCGCCGGTTCGGTCATCCTGGCCGGCGTCCTGCTGAAGCTGGGCACCTACGGCCTGATCCGCTTCGCCCTGCCCATGGTGCCCGAGGCCGCGGTGGACTTTGCCCCCTACATCGGCGTCTTCGCCGTGATCGGCATCCTTTACACCGCCCTGATCTGCTGGGTGCAGAAGGACATCAAGAAGCTGATCGCCTACTCCTCGGTTTCGCACCTGGGTTTCTGTGTGCTGGGCATTTTCGCCATCGCCGGCAATCAACACCTCGGGCAGAGCGGCGCGGTGCTCTACATGGTCAACCACGGGCTGGCGACCGGGGCGCTCTTCCTCTGCGTGGGAATGATCTATGAGAGATTCCACACCCGGGAGATGCGCCAGTATGGCGGGATCGCGGCGGTGATGCCGGTGTGGTCGTTCTTCTTCGTGTTCTTCTGTCTGGCCAGCGTGGGCCTGCCGGGCCTGAACGGGTTCGTGGGCGAGTTCCTGACCACGATGGGTACGTTCCTCTCGCGTGAGACGCTGGGGATCGGCTATGCCGTCGCCGCGGCGTTCGGCATGATTCTCGGGGCCATTTACATCCTCTACATGGTCGGCAAGATCATCTTCGGGCCGCTGAAACTGCCCGAGTCCAACGGGCACGGCCCGGATGATCAACACGGCCATCACGCCAAACCACGCGACTTGAACTCCCGCGAGATCACCACGCTCGTGCCCCTGGCCGCCGCGTGCCTGTTTCTCGGGCTCTATCCCACGCCGATGCTCCGATCACTGGATCGATCCGTCGAGCAGTTGGTCGAACCGGCACGTCAGGTGCTGGTCGAACGTTCCCGCAACGACGAACACGCGGACACCGCGCTGGTTCAGATCGACGCCCGGAAGCTTGAGGAGGGTACGGATCGATGACCCTGATGGGCGAAAAGCTGGCGACGATCGGTCCGGAGATGGTGCTCTCGGTCGGAGCGCTCTTGTGCCTGTTCCTCGGGCTGGCCCGGTCCGCCCGCGTGCGGCACGCCACACCCCTGATCGCCGGTGTTTCGCTGGTGCTGTGCATCGTCGGCCCCATGGCGTGGTCAGCCGCGCGACCCGCCGCGCCGGGTGAGATCGCCCTGGTGCTCGGACTGGCCGCCACACCGATGGCCGCGTTCCTCAAGATCACCATCGCCTCGATCGGCCTTCTCCTGCTTCTGGTCAGCTATCGCACCCCCGACCAGCTTCCACAGAACATCGAAATCGAGCGATCCGGCGCGGCGTTCGACCCCGGACAGACGACGCGCGGCGAGTTCTTCGCCTTCTTCCTCATGAGCCTGGCCGGTGCCATGCTCTGCGCGGGTGCTGATGGCCTGGTCTGGCTGTTCCTGGCCCTGGAACTGACCAGCCTGCCGACCTACATCATGCTCGTGACCACCCGCCAGAGCACCCTGGCGCGGGAAGCCACGGTCAAGTACTTTTTCCTAGGTGCCCTGGCCGTGGCCATGTTCCTTTATGGCTTCACCCTCATCTACGGCGCAACCGGCGTGACCCAGCTTTACACCACGCCCGTCACCGAAGGGCTGGCCACGGTTCAGAGCGTCGTCGCCGAATGGCGTCAGGAAGGCCAGCCGCTGCCGCTGATGCTTCTTGTGGGCATGGGGCTTGCCATCCTGGGCATCAGCTTCAAGATCGCGGCCGTGCCGATGCATCTTTACACCGCCGATGTCTATCAAGGCGCGACCACCCCCATGACCGCGTTCCTGGCGTTCGTGCCCAAGACCGCCGGCTTCGCTTCGCTGGTCCTCTTGCTGGGCACGCTTGGCTGGCCACTTCCCGAACCGATCGCCGCCATGCTCTGGATCATGGCGGTGCTGACCATGACCGTCGGCAACGTGCTCGGCCTGATGCAGACCAGCGTCAAACGGGCGCTGGCGTACAGCTCGATCGCGCACTCGGGCTACATGCTCGTCGGTCTGCTGGCCGGCAGCGCGGCGATGGAGGCCGGCCAACCGGTCGTGGCCAGCGGCATCGCCGGCATCCTCTTCTATCTGGTGGCCTATGGCGTGGCCAACCTCGCCTCGTTCGGGGTGCTGGGCTGCCTCAAACGCCAAGGCGAGGAAGCCGAGACCTACCAGGACATCAGCGGTCTGCATCATCGACATCCATGGCTGGCGGCCATCATGTTGATCAGCCTGCTGAGCCTGATCGGGCTGCCGCCCCTTGTCGGTTTCCTGGGCAAGATCTACCTCTTCGCGCCGGCATTCTTTACCGGTGAGCCGGCGATGATATGGCTGGTGGTGATCGCCCTGATCAACAGCGCGATCAGCGCGGTCTACTATCTGCGTATCGCCGCGGCCATTTATTTCGGACAGCCATCGGAAGAAGTCGAACGCGATGAACAGACGGCCAGGATGACCGGTTCGGGCATCGCGGCGACGGCGGCGGTTGTGCTCGGCCTGGGCGCCGGCGCGCTTGGCCTGACCGACATGCTCGCCAAAGCCGCCGATCAACCCGGCAAAGTGCTGATTCAACCCGCGGATACCGATGGTGACGAAGCGGCCTCCGAGGATCGTTCGAACATCCCCTCGGCCACCGCCGGTCGGAACTGAACGGGCGATCGTCCGGGAGTTTCCATTCCGTTTCTGGCATCGACTCACCGTACCGACTAGGATTGGCCGGAACCAGGACTGTAATCCGCGCTTTCATCTGACTGGAAAGGAGACGTCATGTCCAAGCCACTGGATACCGCAACGATCACCGCCGCGCTTCAAGAGCTTACCGGCTGGCAATTCAAGGATGACCGGCTGGTAAAGAGCTTCAAGTTCGAACATTTCCGGGAGGCGTTCAGCTTTCTGACCCGTGTCGCCTTCGAGGCCGAAACGCACCAGCATCACCCTGAAATTCACAACATCTACAACCAGGTCACGCTTTCGCTCA
>JAFIFY010000141.1 GCA_020831765.1 Phycisphaeraceae bacterium
ATAGTCGCCATGACCGCCCATACGGCTGTTGAGCACGACGGTCGGACACCATTGATGGAGTGCATCGCGCAACTCGCCGAAGCGCCACTGCTCATCGGACCGCTACCAGTCGCCATCAAACCAGAGCAGGTCCGGCTCGTAGTTTCGGCACAACTCCTGGAGCTGCGCCCGGTGAAAGGCAAGGAATCGCTCCCATCGCTCCGGATCCTCGTGGCCGGGCCGGGGATAGGAGTAGTCGTAGCCCGGATCATCCTCCGGGCGATTGGGGCCGTTGGGCTTGACGATGGTGGGGTAATCCGGGTGGGACCAGTCGAGGTGGGAAAAGTAGATGCCGGTCCTCAGGCCGGCTCGGCGCATCGCTTGGGCGAAGGGTCCGATCAGGTCCCGTCCCGCCGGAGCGCGAGCCGGGATGCTCAGATCGCTCTGGGAGGTGTCCCAGAGGGCCACGCCGTCATGGTGTTTGGCGGTGAGGACGGCGTAGTCGGCATGGATCGACTTGAACAGCCTGGCCCAGGCATCAGGGTCGTAGTGCTGAGCGGTGAATCCCTCGAATTGGCGAAGATAATCTTCGTAGCTGATCTTCCCGCGATAGAACGACCAGCTTTCGGAAATGCCGTTGACGGCATAGATGCCCCAGTGCAGAAAAATACCCAGCCTTGCATCTTCAAACCAGGGTTGCATCATGCCGAATCGCTCCAAGTCGAGGCGGAAAATCGGTTTGCTGGCGGGGCTCGCCGCCCGAGCGGCATCATGGGAATCCGCCGGTCCCGGGCGGGAGCGTTTTCCATTTCCGGACGACGGGCCGGCCGACACCGGCTCCGGCCGGTCAGGTCGGGGTATCGGAGACTGAGCCGATGGATCGGCTTTCGCTGCCGGATTCAGTCCCCCATGTGCGTGAAGAGATACCGGGCCAGACGTTGCGGACCGATAATCCCGACGACCTTGTCGTCGATGCTCAGGACCGGCACATGCCGGAAACCGCCTTCGGCCATCAGATTCAGTGCCTTGGCGGGCGTGTCGGTTTCGTAGATGATGCGGGGATCGGGGGTCATGAAATCGCGGATCGGTTGATCGCCAAGCTCATCAAGTCGGTCAGCGACCTTCATCAACACATCGCGCTCGGTGAACAGGCCGATCAACTTGCGATCTTGTTCGCAGATCAGAAGGCAGAAGAAATCTTCCTCGGCCATGATGCCCACCGCCTCGCGCACGGGCAGCTCGGGCGGAAACGTTCGGAAGGGGGTGATCTGCATGTCGGTGACCGGCCGACAGAACAGCGCTTCTTCCAGTTGATCAGCCGGCTGATAGCCTTCGAATTTCTGGAGCGGGTCGGAGAACTCGCCCGGCTCGGCGGCTCGCCGTCGTCTTCGGACCGGGTCAGGCATGATCAGGCTCCCTCGCGATCTTCCATGTAGAGCTTGGGTTCAAGCTCCTGAACCTTGACCTGGCGTGGAAAGTGATCGGCGACGTATTCCATCAACCCCTTCTGGCCGGTCAGGCCGACCATCCGAGTGCCCTCTTCGTTGGAGACACAGACAAAGCGGCGCCCGTAGACCTCCATCCGGCTGAAGACCTGTTGGATCGGGTCGTTGATTTTGACACAGTATTCGGTGGGCGTCATGTATCGGCTGACCGGATCATCGATGGCCGCGGTGGACTTGGCCAGAAGGCGGATCAGGTCGCGCTCGGAGAATCGGCCCAGCGGTTTGTCATACTCATCGACGACAACCACCAGGCCGAGCCCGGCCTCGCGCATTTTGGCCGCCGCCTGACGGACGGAACTGGTTGCCAGAACCCGAATGACCGGCCGTAAGCTGAGGCCGGCTACCGTCTCGTTGCGGATGTCTTGGCGTAAACCCATCGCTTCATGATACTCACAGTGTGAAGGGCACAAAAGGCGCGGCGTCAACAGATCAAAAGACCTTTATGGCTTTCATTTTTCGGCTCGTCGTCGGCGGTCCGGTCCGCATCAGGTTCGCGTCGCCCCCTTGGGTTTGCAGTCCGTAGAACCGCGTGCGACGCCGTCGCGTAATGGTCGAATACGCCTGATGTAGTCCGCAGCCTGAAGTTTGGCCCCGCGCCTGGGCAAAGCGTGGCATGAAGGATCGTTGAGTCAGGTGGAGACGCCGCTGCTGGCTGCCGGATGAATCGAATTGCGTTCAGGACAGGGCCGTGATAGAACCATGCGGGCGATCTGCGGCGGATCCTGAATCGGACGTCCAGATCGCTTGCCCACTCGTTTCGGAGTTTTTTTGGTGATGCAGAACAATCGATTTTCGAGTCTTCTGGCGGTCATGGTGATGATCGCCCTTGCCGCGATCCTGACCGGTCCGCTTTCCGGGAGTAATCAGGCTTCGGGCAATCGTGGCGGGGTTGCGGTTCTGGACCTCAACCGGACGTACCAGGACCTTCGCGAGCGGACGCAGCTAGAGCAGGAGATCCAGGCGATCGTTAACCGGTTCAACGAGGAGCGGGCCGAGCGAGCGCGTGCGATTGAGCGGATCGAGCAGAGCATGGGTATTCTGCCGCCGGAAGGCGAGGAATTCGCCAAGCTCCGGGCCGATCGGCAGCGCAAGCAGGTCGAGTTCCGGTTGTGGCAGCAGTATCAGGAGCGCCGCGTCGTTCGAGAGAGTCTGCTCAAGCGCGAGCAGCTCTATCGTAAGGCCATTAGTACCGCCGGCGAGTTGGCCTCGCGGGCGGGTTACGATGTTGTCCTGCTCAAGGATCCGACCACGGCCTTCCCGCCCAACATCAACCCGCAGCAGTTTCAAGCGATCGCTGACAGTCGTAAGCTGCTGTGGTCGAGGTCGGAAGTGGATCTGACGCGAGAGGTTGTGGAGCGCATGAACGCAACCTACGGCCGCTGATCGGTACGGCTGTCGGGTTCGGGGGTTTTTGGTGCCCGATACAGCGGGTGCGATGGGGTCGCCCATACAACCCATGGCGATGAATGGCTGACGGCCGGGCGTCGTCGGCCTTTTGGGAGCTTTTCTTCTAGTGAAGCGATTTCAAGCCGCCGAACTGGCCCAGCAACTCGGAGGCGAACTGACCGGTCCCGGTGATGTGTGGGTGGATGGTATCGAGTCGCCCGAACAAGCCGAGCCCTCGCATATCTGTTACGTCGGCGAGCAGTCGCTGGTGCCGAATTGGGATGCATCCAAGTCGCGCGTCGCCTTGATAGACCGAAAACTGACTGTCGATGATGAGCCGGATCGAGCGATCATCCGCGTTTCCGACGGCGAGCAGGCCTTCATACGCCTGCTGGAGCTCTTCGCTCCTCCCGCCCCCGCTATCCCCGAAGGAATATCCGCCCGAGCCAGCGTCCATCCTGATGCGAAGCTCGGGGCGGATGTGGTGGTCGGGGAATTGAGCCTGATCGGCGCTGCCACGGTCGTGGGGCTCGGGACGGTCATCCACCCGCGCGTGACAATTTTTTCCGATGTCAGGATCGGGGCGAACTGCGTGATCTATCCCGGCGTGGTAATCCGCGAGCGGTGCGAGATCGGGGACCACTGCATCCTGCACCCGAATGTCGTGATCGGGGCCGATGGATTCGGGTTTCGGCCACGACCCGATGGTCGCGGCCTGATGAAAGTGCCGCAGATCGGGTCGGTGCGCGTCGGAAGCCATGTGGAGATCGGTGCGGGCACCTGCATCGATCGGGGCACGTTCAGTCGAACGGAGATCGGGGATGGGACCAAAATCGATAATCTCTGCCAGATCGGCCACAACTGCCGGATCGGGCGCAGCGTGGTGATGGCCGGGCAGGTGGGCATGGCCGGTTCGGTGACCGTTGGGGATGGAACAATGATCGGGGGCCAGGTGGGCGTGAAGGACCATCTCAAGATCGGCTCGGGGGTGAAGCTGGCGGCGTGTTCCGCGGTGATGAACGACATCCCCGATGGGGCGGTCTGGGGCGGCTATCCGGCCCGGGATTGGCGGGAGACCGTGCAGAGTCACCTGTTTATCCGTAAACTCTACGAGCAACAGGTACGGGAGCGTCGGGACCGACGCACGGATGGTCCGCTTCCGTCTGGTTCGCCGGAAGCCGGTTCGGCCTGATGGAGCAGGCTCGCAATCGCCCACTTTCTTGACGGCGGACCGCAGGGTTGTCTGTCAATCATGGCCGAAACGCAGCGCACGATCGCCAAGCCGGCTAGCCTTCAAGGCATTGGTCTGTTCACCAGCAAGCCTTCGAAGGTCAACTTCAAGCCCGCTCCGGAAAATCACGGAGTGGTCTTCTGCTGCCTTGACCAGGAATCGGTGCATATCCCGGCCCATGTGGCCCATGTGGTCAAACGTCCCCGGCGCACCAGCCTCCAGTTCGGCAAAGCCACCATCGAGACCTGCGAACACTGCCTCTCGGCGGTCGCGGCGATGGGACTGGACAATCTGCTGATCGAGGTCGAGGGGCCGGAACTGCCGGGCATGGATGGCTCAGCGCTTCCGTTCTACGAAGCGCTGAAACAGGCGGGGACCGAAGACGCTGATCAGCCCAGGCGAGTTCTGACCATTCGCAAGCCGATCATGGTTCGCCACGACGATGCGATGATCACGGCACTGCCGCCCGAACCGGGCGTTGAGGGCCTGGACATTTTTTACGAGTTGGATTACCGCCCGAGAACCGAGATCGGGCGACAGGTTTGCTCATTCAATCTCGCACGGGACGGTTATGTGGACAGCCTGGCGTCGGCCCGAACGTTCCTCCTGGAGGAAGAGGCGCTTCAGGCAAGGGAGGCGGGCATCGGCACGCACCTGACCGAGGATGATGTGCTGGTGCTGGGGCCGGAAGGGCCGCTGGGCAACAACAAATTGCGATTCGTCGATGAGCCGGTGCGCCACAAGATGGTGGACCTGATCGGCGATCTGTTTCTCCTGGGCATTCCCATCCATGGGCGGATACTGGCCCAGCGATCCGGTCACGCGCTTAATCACGCGCTGGTCAGGCAGTTGCTCGATCAGGCCAGGAGCGAGGCGCGGCTGACAGCGCTGGCCGGTGGACGCACCATGGACATCCGAGGGCTGATGCGGCTTTTGCCGCACCGCTATCCCATGCTGCTGGTGGACCGGGTGCTGGAGATCGACGGTTCGCGGCGGGCCCTGGGTGTGAAGAACGTCACAATCAACGAGCCGTTCTTCACGGGGCACTATCCCGGCTCTCCGATCATGCCGGGCGTGCTGATCGTCGAGGCCATGGCGCAACTCTCGGGTGTGGTGATCTGCCAGATTCTCGAGCATGAGGGCAAGCTGGCGATTCTGCTGTCGTTGGACAATGTGAGGTTGCGCAAGCCCGTCACGCCGGGCGACCAGCTTGTCCTCGAGGCCGAGACGGTTCGTGTGCGTGCCCGGATCGCACACATGCGGTGCCGGGCTTATGTCGGCGAAGAGACCGCCGCCGAAGCGGAGGTCAAGTTCATGCTGGTTGATGATGATTCTCAAAGCTAGGCTGTCTGGCGGCCCGGCCATCCTCGACCGCGCGATTCTGCGAGTAAACCATGGCGATCGTCCACCCCACTTCCATCGTTGATCCGAAGGCTGAACTGGCTCAGGACGTGTGGATTGGTCCGTTCTGCGTCATTGGGCCGGACGTGCGGATCGGGTCCAAGACGCGCCTGCTCAGCCATGTAACCGTATTCGGCCCGACGCATATCGGCGAGGAATGCACGATCTGGCCGCAGGCGATACTCGGCGGCGAGCCACAGGACCTGAAATTCAAGGGCGAGCCCAGTGTCCTCCGGATCGGGCCGCGGAACGACATCCGGGAATCGGTCACCATGCACCGGGGAACGCTTCAGGCCGGTGGCGAAACGGTCATCGAGAGCGACAACCTCTTCATGAGCGGGGTTCACATCGCCCACGACTGCCGGATCGGCAGTCACGTGGTCATTGCCAACCAGACCCAGTTGGCTGGCCATGTCCGGGTCCAGGACCACGTCAGTATCGGAGGCATGACCGGGCTTCACCACTATGTGACGATCGGGCAGTACGCCTATGTCGGCGGCATGAGCCGGATCGTCCACGATGTGCCTCCGTTCATGATCGCCGAGGGCCACCCGTGCCGGATCCGGGGAGTCAATGTTATCGGACTGCAACGCCGCCACTTTCCGGAGCATACGATCAGCCGGCTGAAAGAAGCCTGCCGCAAGCTGTTTCGAGGCCCGGTCGGCGATATCGAGCCCGATACCATCGGCAACCTCGCCCAGGCGGTCAGCCACTTGAGGCGGATGATGGGCGATGACCCATGCATCAAGGTGCTGCTTGATTTCGTTTCCAACACAAGTGTCGGTGTTTTCGGGCGTTATTTGGAGTCAACAAGGTCCGATCACCGATATTCGAATCCGGTAAGATAAATCCGGAACTTCGCCATGAATCTTAACCCCTCCCGATCCAGTGTTGTCCAGCAAGCCGAAGCCGCCGGACATACCAGTCTTCTTCTGGGCAATGCCCTGCTGGCTTTTGGCGTGGCGCTGATGGTGATCGGCATCCTGAGTCTGACACCCGTGTTGGTCGCCGATGTGAGCGTTTTCCTCGTGGCCGGTCTGGTTGGTGTCGTGCTGATTGCCCTTGGCCTCTATATCAAGTCGCTGGGGCGGCTGATGAGCAGTCTGGCCGAAATGCTGACTCGGGAGGCTGGTGCGGCCACGACCCCGGCTGGCACGCCGGTCAAGCGAGGCGTGCCCGATGCCGAGCGAATCGCCCGCGCGGTCAACGAGGTCACCGCATCGCTGGAACTGGGCGAGGACGACCGCTGAATCCCGACGACCGATGAAGGCCCGCTGAGCCGGAAGAGGCCGCCTTCATTCCCAATCGCCGCGCTGGCGATCCCTGCTGGCAGGATCGACCGGTGCGGTCACCCCGGGCGCCGCATGCGGAATCGCGATCTTGCCGATTCCCGCGTGGATAACCTCGACGCGCCGCCGCCGGAACCCGCACCCATGCGCATCCTCTACATCGATATCGATTCATGCAGACCCGACCACCTAGGGTGTTACGGCTATCATCGCGACACCTCGCCCGCCATGGATGCGGTCGCCCGTGATGGGCTGGTGTGTCGTAACACCTACACCAGCGATGCGCCGTGCCTGCCATCGCGGACAGCTTTTTACAGCGGACGCTTTGGCATTCGGAGCGGCGTCGTGGGTCATGGTCACACGGCGGCCGAGCCCAGGCGATTCGGGCTTCAGCGAGGCTTTCGCGATCCGTTCGGAGAGCAGGGACTGGCATCTCAGCTTCAGGCCGCCGGGTTGCACACCGCCATGGTCAGCCCGTTCGGCCAGCGACACAGCGCCCACTGGTTCTATGCCGGATTCCACGAAATCCACAACACCGGCATGAATGGCAATGAGTCGGCTGAGCATGTCATGCCCGTGGTCAGGAAATGGCTGGAGGATCGCGGCGGGGGCGATGATTGGTATCTGCATGTCAACTTCTGGGATCCCCATACGCCATACCGCGTGCCGGCGTCGTATGGTGACCCGTTCGGCGATGAACCGCTGCCGCCGCACCTGGATGATGAAGATCTGATCTGTCGTCACTTGTCCAAGACTGGCCCCCATTCGGCCGGGGATCTTGGCATGTATGGAGGCGGGCAGGTCGAAGGTCATCCCCGAACCGTTGAGGCCATCAAGGACAAGGCCTCGATGCGGAATTGGATCGATGGTTATGACACGGCGATTCGTTATGTGGATGACCAGATTCGATGGATCGTTGACCGGCTCAAGGAATTGGGCATCTATGAGGACACGGCGATCATCATCAGCGCCGATCATGGCGAGAATCAGGGCGAACTGGGCATTTATGGCGAGCACGGCACGGCGGATGTGGCGACATGCCGCATTCCGATGATCATCAAGTGGCCGGGCGGGGTCCGGGGTGAAGTCGATGATGCGCTTCACTACAACGTGGATTTCGCGCCGACGCTGGTGGAATTGATGGGCCGCGAGCCATGCCCGATCTGGGATGGCCAAAGCTATGCGCAAACCGTCAGGAGCGGGGCCTCGGACGGCCGGGAAGACCTCGTGATCAGCCAGAACTGCCACGTCTGCCAGCGCAGCGTGCGGTGGGACCGCTGGCTTTACATGAGAACCTACCACGATGGCTTCCACCTCTTTCCACGGGAGATGCTCTTCGACCTCGCACAAGACCCGCACGAGCAGAACGACATCGCCGGCTCGCACCCGGAGATCTGCCGGGAAGGCGCTTGGCGGTTGATGCGGTGGCACGATGAGCAGATGCTGAAGATGAGCCGAACCTGTGGCGATTCGACCGATCCGATGTGGACGGTGATTCGTGAGGGCGGGCCGTTTCATGCCCTGCATGAGGGTTCGCGCTACCGCCAGAGCCCCCTTCCCGGCTATCTGGCGAGGCTGGAGGCATCGGGTCGCGCTGAGGGTGCCAGGAAGCTTCGGGCCCGCTACCGTGAGTTCCTGACCGGGGATGCCTGAAGGCCGACCCCCGGGGCTTGGCCTGAAGGATGGACCGCGGGGGGTTGTTGTGTCCGCGGGAAATCGGGATACTACGGGAGTTATTTGCCGGAAGCGGCGTTGGCCGCACTCAGAACAAGCAAAATGCGTATGGGTGTGTGCGACGAGTGGATAATTGGTGCGCGGTCGGTCGAGTTGCCGACCTTAGGACGGTGGCGGATGACTTTCCGCCCCATGCCGGGTTTCTATTTGGGAGCGAAATGGTGAGGTATCGAGCAGATCGTCTTTTTTTGGGCCACTGGGGCGTGGCGGCGCTTGGCTTGTCGGGGATGGTCCTTTCGGGCTGCGAAGTCAAGTCTTTTTTCGATCCCACCGTGGTGGGATCCTGGCAGCGAACCCCTCGGGTGACGCCGATCCTCCGGAGCCTGGATGTCGTCGATGAGCCCTCGACCCGGCCGGAGGGTGTCAGTCAGGTCGAGCCCGAGGATTTGCGTCCCCTGGTTCGTGAATACGTGATTGGTTCCGGCGATCTGATCACCTTCAACGTGTTTGAGTTGATCGCTCCCGGCGTGGAATCGGTCCAGACCCGCCGCGTTGACGAGCTGGGCCGGGTTCGCCTGCCCGTGCTGGGCATGCTTCAGGTCAAGGGAAGCACGCCGACCGAGGTTGAGGAAGAGATCGCCCGTACGCTCCGCACACGGGGTATCTTGCAGGATCCGACGGTCTCGGTCATCGTTCAGGACAGTGCCAGAAATGTGTTCATGGTGAACAGCGCCCCGATCACAGGTGGCGTCAATATCGGTCGGTTCCCAATTCGCGGAACGGATTTCACTCTGACCGAGGCGATCACCATGGCGCGCGGCGTTCCCGGGTCGATCAAGACGATTTATGTAATTCGGCGCGTCCCCCTGGAGGGGATTGAGGTTGACCCTGACCGACTTGATGATGAATTGCCTCGAGATCCGGCCGATCTGCTCCGCGAGCTGGAGGGTGCCCTGCGGGACCGCCCGGCGAACGATGCGCCGCGCGAGCGTGCCCGGGGGCCGGTCGCTCCGGGACTTGATCTGCTCGACACGCCGGCACCGCCCCATGTCCACATGGGCGGCCGATGGGTGCGCGCCGCCGAGGCGGCGGATCAACGCGATCGACCGGGCCGGGAACCGTCCGAGCAGATTCTGACCCAACGCATCATTGAAATTCCATACGATCGCCTGTCGCGGGGCGACCTTAGCTTCGACATCATCATCCGACCGGGAGACATTATCTGGGTTCCTCCGCCCACGGCGGGTAACGTGTTTATTGGCGGTGAGATAGCGCGGCCCGGCACGTTCCAGTTGCCCGGTGACGGGGATCTGACGCTCAAGCAACTGGTGATCGCCGCGGGCGGTTTCGGCCCGACCGCGATTCCTCGTCGGGTGGACCTGATCCGGCGACTGCCCAATGATCAGGAAGTGACGGTTCGCTTGGATGCGCAGGCGATTTTCAACGGAACCGAACCCGATATCTACCTGAAGCCGGAAGACACGATCAATGTGGGCACCAGCTTCTGGGCGGTTCCCCTGGCGGTGTTCCGAAACGGATTTCGGATGTCCTACGGTTTTGGTTTCGTTCTGGACCGTAATTTCAACACCGATGTTTTCGGGCGATAAGCGAGCTGGATGAACCCTTGCCCATAAGTGGACGTATCGGAGGGAGTTTGGCACGGCCCGCCTTCTGGCTGGGCCGGATGGGGGCTTGGAGCGGGCATGACGACCACGACAACGGCGATTTCCCAGCATCGGCCCACGGATCATCCTCTGCTCAGCCAGAGGGGCCTGTTGCTGACCTTGGTTCTGGGCGCGGCGTTTGTCTTCGTCTTCTATTCGTTTCTGCTGCGCATGGCCCGTATGGGCATCGCCGATCCGGACTGGTCGCACATCTTTCTGATCCCCTTGATCAGCCTGTACTTTCTCTTCCAGCGGAAGCGTGAGATCCTGGAGATGCCCACCCGCCTTTACTGGCCGGGTCTGGCCCTGCTTTGCGGCGGAATCATCAATTTCGCGATGGGCATCTACCCCCACCGCAACGACATGGCCCAAGGCTACAGCATGGTCATGGCCCTGTTCGGCCTGGTGATGTTTTTCAATGGCCCCAGGCGAATGTCCATTCTCTGGTTGCCGGTGATCTACCTGGTTTTCTCCGTCGTGATTTCGCAGGGGCTCTGGCTGCGGATTTCGTTTCCCCTCCAGTTGATCGCGGCCAACGCCGGTGCGACGCTCATTCAGGCCGCCGGCCTGGTGATCGATATTGATGCGCGTGTTGCCGGCTCGAACATTCTCGTCTTCGATGGCCAACGCTGGCTGGAGCCCCTGGGTGTTGAAGAGGCGTGTTCAGGGCTGAAGATGCTTATGACTTTTGTTGCCCTGGGTGTCGCGCTGGCGTTCATCTCGACGCATCGCCGTTGGTGGCAGAGGCTGGTCATCGTGGCCTCGACCGTGCCCGTGGCCATCTTTATCAACGTGCTCCGAGTGGCCGTGCTGGCCTACCTTTATGCCAAAGTGGACCCGGCTTACGCCCGTGGCGAGTTCCACATCATGATCGGCCTGCTCATGCTGCTCCCCGCGGCCGGAATCTTCCTGCTGCTGGGCTGGATCATGGACAAGATCATCATCGAGGATCGCAAGCCGGTGCGCGAGAAGCTTGGCACGCCGGCCGGCGTGCTGGCGCGCATGGAGCATGAACGCAAGCCTTGGAACTGGAAGTCCATGTTTCTGGGGTTGGCGGCCGGCGGCGGCGTGGTTCTGGCCACCGGTGGTATGCTCCTGCTGGTCGTTCTGGTTCTGCTCCACCCCATCAGCCGCATTTCCGAGGCCTTGGTAGGGGAGAGTGCCGAGATGACCATGATGCTCTCGGCGGGGCTGGTCTTCCTGGCCATCGTCACTCCGGCTTTCATCGCCCTTCACCTGCTTCAGCGGCGATTGGTGCCGCGCCCGATGATGGCCGGACCGTTGGCGATCGGGCTGGTGGCGGCGATTCTGCTTGGCTCTGGACTTGGCCTCCGCGCTGCAATTGACCAGCTTGGACTGGTGCTGTTCAAAGAGCGGCTGCCGATGCGCGGCGTGCTGACCGATATTCCCCGCCAGATCGGAACCTGGCAGATGGTTAACCAGCATGAGCGTCTCCCGCCGGATATCGAAAATACTCTGGGCACAACGCTTTATATCACGCGAGATTATGAAGATACCAGCCGCACCGATCGTGCGGGCCGATTCGCCCGGGTTCACCTGGCCTACTACAGCGGTACGGTCGATACGGTGCCCCATGTGCCCGAACGGTGCTTCATCGGCGGCGGTCACGCCAGTGCGGGAGTCGATCGGGTACCCATCACGCTTTCGGGAAATCAATATCGAGAGCGGGACATTGGTCCGGAGCAGCCTTCGCGGATGGGGCAGACCGAGTGGGTGGCCGACGTCTCCGAGGACGAGTGGGTTCGCGTTCCCCGAATGGACTTTCGGGCGACACGGTTCAATTTCGCTCCTCAGACGAATCCGGACACGTTCACGCAGACGGCGGCCGAGATTCGCACCGTCATCTACTTTTTCGTGGCCGATGGGGACTTCCACGCGACGGCTTTTGATGTTCGGCGCACCGCCTTTGAGGCGAGGAACCGCTATGCCTACTACTGTAAAGTAGAGGTTCAGATACTGGACGTGGTGGATGATCCGGAGTTGGCGCAGCGGCGGAGCGAGGAATTCCTCAGCGAATTGATGCCGCACGTGCTGCGGATACTGCCGGACTGGGTTGAAGTTCAGGAGGGACGGTACCCGAGGGGGGAATCGGAGGATGATTGAGCCTTCGGTCGGTTGAGCGATGTTCCGCGTGGGTGGAGGCGGGAGCCGGTCCGCTCTCCCGGCGTATTCGATTCGTCGTCGGAGAAATGGATCGATCAAGGCCCCGCGCGGGCCGGCGCCAGCGAACATCCTGCCGCCCCCTGCGTATTACGGTGGGTCCGGTCGGCATCCAAGCCCGGCCCCGGATTTGTCGATACATGGAAAATCCGTACGCCGACCGCTCGTTTCCCGGCTCGGAATGTCCGGTGCGGCAGGGTTGGAGGCGGATGACTGGCCGCGATAGGGCGATGGCCTTATCGCGATAGAACTGGACCAGGACCAGGGCAAACCCCAGACCCGTGTCGAAGTGTGAGGCTCAAGGTCGTGTTGAGGGATTATCCGCTGACATGGGCGATTGGCCGCGTTGGATGATCGGTTGATCGGCGGGGTATTCGTCGTTTACCGGCGTGACGGGTATTCAGGAAGGATTTAGATGGCCGCTAAAGTCAATAAAACGTTCGTGCTGGTACTGGTCGCCGTGCTGGTGATCATCGCCGGCGGCGTTGTCGCTGTTGCGCTGGTCCTCAAAGGCCGGGGGGGGAGTGAGGAAATAGGCGACCAGTATCGAGCCCAGCGTATCGCCCTGACCGAGCAGATCGAGGAGAAGCGGCAACGGCTACAGGAGGGGGAAAGCGATGCGACGTTGCGGGCCGAGATCGATGACCTGCTCGAACAGAGTTCCGCCCTCAGTGAGATGGCAATCCGCCAGTACCGGGCGGCCTTTGGCCGGAATCGAACGAACATCGGAATTCTGACGAAGGTATTTGAAGAGACCTCGGCGCGCATCGTGACGGAGCGACTGGATGCGCGGAATGAAATGATGCAGCTCCGCGGCATCCTTGAGCAGGCTCAGCAGTTGCGGCCTGACGACCCGGAATGGTTTCGCAAACGCTTCGAATTCGACATGAAACTCGCCCATATGGGCAATCGAAATCTGTGGGGGGAAATCGTCGGTGGCTGCACCGAGCAGCTCCGCAGCTATCCCGGGTTTTTTGATGCCCATCGCATCCGCGGTATTGCTCTGGCTCATCACATGGCCGCCGGTTTTGTTCTGCAGGATGCGCAGCGGCGGATGCTCGAGTCCGATCTGAAGCTGGCGCTCGATGCCGATGAGGATGATCTGGCGGCCCGTCATGCCCTGGCGATGTTCTACGCCGCCGAAGTGAATCGGCTCCGAGACCAGGCCGCCATGCAGGAAGCCGTCCAGACGTATCGGGCCGAAGCGTTGCGGCTGATTGACTTGACGTTGGACAGTCCCGAATCCCGGCCCCATCACCGACTGGACATGGGCCTGGTGCTCCACCAGTTGGGGGAACATGATCGATTCATTGAACTGGTGCATGAATGTACTTCGGAGATGAAACGCCAACCCGAGTCCATGCGTCATGTCCGGCATCTGGCGCGGATACTGCTCAGGGTTCCGGCTCGTGAAGGTGGCCCGCCCTCCGGCGAAGTCGCCCGCGACCTGTTGCGCTCGGCCATGCGCGCCATGCCCAATGATGCGCGGCTGGCGCTCGAGCTGGCGGAGCTGGAAGTCAGGCAGCAGCGGTTCGATGAAGCCATCCCGCTGCTCCAGAGGCTTTACGGCGCTTCCATCCGAATGACGCCCCTGGATGCGGTCTCAGCCTTTGCGGTTCGTGATGAAGCGGGAATTCGCCTGGTCGATGCCATGACGTCGATCCTGATCGACAACGCCCAACTCGACGAATCGACCCGGCGGGAGTATCTGGCCGATTCGGAACGGATCGTGGGTGAACTGTTGGAAACGCTGGGTGATCGTGAACCGGTCCTCAACTACGTACGTGGCAAGTTGGCCTTCCATCGCGCGGAGTATCGCCAGGCGTTGTCCCTGATGCGGCCGATGGTCGAGCGTTACCGGGCTGCGGGCGACGTCCCTCAGTATCTTCAGTCAAGCCGCCTGGTCGGAATCGCTGCCCAGCGACTTGGTGAGACGGGTGAGGCGATTGCCCGTTTTCGTTCGATTGCGCAAGTGGCCCCTGAGCATCGTCCCGTGCGGGACGGTCTGATTCGCATGTTGCTCAACGCTCGCCAGTGGGAGGAAGCACGCGAGTTGGTTGATGCCGCTCTGCAGACCGACAGCGACAACGCTGAGCTTCGTGGTTTCAATGCGCTCCTGCTCAGCGCCGAGGGCAGGGAGGAAGAGGCATTGCGGGAGTTCGCCGCCGTGGATCTCACCGCCGTGAGCGATCCGGTGCGTCGGCAGCTTGCCGTCTCCCACGCCAACGCGTTATCCAGCGCCGGCAGGCTCGAGCCCGCCCTGACCGTCTTGGAGAATCATCTTCGAACCGATCCAACCGATTTCGCCGCGATCAACGCTTTCATCACCATGGGTGGCGAACAGCATCGTGAAAGGGCTGAACGTCTGCTGTCGATGGCCGAGCAGGCCGGTGCCGATGTCGATCACCTGGCCACGGTAAGGCGTGTTCTCTTCGAGGGTCAGCGAGAGCAAGTGACCGCGGAGACGCTGGAGCGCCTCCGATTGGAAGAGCCGGTTCAGTATCACATGCTCATGTACCGACTCGCCTCGGCCAGAGGGCAACTCGAAGAGGCATCAGCGCAGCTACGACAGGCCGCTGAGGCCCGCCAGAATGGCCAGCAAGGCCGGGACATGCCCGAAGTCATCGGCGCGCGATTCGATCACGCGCTGCGAACCGGTGATTTTTCCCTGGCCGAGCAATTGCTGGATCGCGTCCGGGAGAGAAATGTGGATGGAGCGCAGGGGCTTTTCTTCGATGCCCAACTGCGTCTGGCCCAGGGTCGGGCCGATGTGGCGCTGCAGCGTGTTGAGGCGGGTCTGGCCCGCGTCGGTGTGAGTTCCAGCGGCCAGCTTCTACGGGGTCGAATCCTGCTGGACTTGGGTCGTCCGGCGGATGCGATCTCAGCGTTACGTCTGGCCGTCGAGGCTCGTCCGGACAATCTCGAGGCCCGAATGGCGCTGGCCGAGGTCCATGAGCGGCGCGGCGAACTGCCCGCGGCCATCAGCGAGTTGGAAGCCGCGCTTCGATTGGCTCAGAACGATGAAGGATTGCAGAATCAGTACGTTCGGCTGCTTGTGCGCGCGGGACGGTTGGACCGCGCTCTGGAACTGCGGCGTCGGATCGCCGAGACTTCGCCGGACAATTTCCGCAATCAAGTCGGTCTGGCCGAGTTGCTTCTGCGCGGTGGTCAGGAGGCCGAGGCTCTGGTCATAGCGAGGCGATTGGCCGATGCGCAGCCCGAAGATCTGGAACGGATCGAGTTTCTAGCGCATGTGATGTCCCGCAGCGATCAGGCGGACGAGGCGCTGAACCTGCTCGCCAGGACGATTGAAGCTCGTGAGGGGGCCGATCGGATGCGTGCCCAGATCGCACTGGCTCGCCTGCAGCGAAGTCTGGGCCGGGTTGATCAGGCTCGGCAGACACTCGTAGGGGCACTGGGTCAGGATGACGAAGCGCGGACGATTCGACGTGAACTGGCTCGAGTTCTGGCCGCGGATAATCGTCACGAGGATGCATCACGCATACTGGCCGAATTGATCGAGGCTTTCCCATCCGACGGTGGATTGCATCTGGCCAGACTCGACTCGCTTGTGGCGCTGGGATTGACGGATCAGGCGCTTGCGCAGATCAGGGCGATGGAGTCGAACCTGGGTTCTGCCTCGCTGTCGGCGTTGCGCCCTGAGATTCTCAATCGCCGGGTTCAGATCGCCGCCATCCAATCGGGCGAACGTCGTAGCGCGGCGGGTCGGTATCGCGCTCAGGGGCGCGCCCAGGATGCGCAAAAGGCCCAGGCGGAGGCTGGTGAGCATCTTCGCCGCGCCGCGGCGCTGGTGACTGAATTGGTCGAGATGCCCGGGCTTACCACCGAGCGCCGCGCAGCTGGCCTCTATCAGCGGGCGCGGTTGCGGGCTGCCCAGGAACGGATCAGTGATGCCATCGGTGATCTTCGCCAGGCGCTCGGTTCGGTGCCCGAGTATAACGATGCGCGGTTTTTCCTGATTCAGTTGCTGATGAGTCAGAATGATGAATCCGGCGCGATCGCCCAGATCCGGGAAGTGCTCGACCGCGATCACGGCAATGCTCAAGCCCGTCGCACCCTCGCTGCAATCAAGTTCCGTCAACTTCCCGGAAGTTTGCGTGACCTCCGGCTTCTGCTGGACGAATCCCGCCGAATGTTTCCCCTGGATGATTTCTGGCCGGGAATGCAGGGACGCTTGGAGTTCAGTCAGGAGCAGTACGATCGTGCCCGGCGCCGGTTTGAGGAGCAGCTTGCCCTGCGTGTGACCCCGGATGCCGTGTTCGAGCTGGGACGCACCCATCTGCGTCTCGGTCGCCCCCAGGCGGTGCTTGACCTGCTGCGCGATCATCCGACGATTTTGAGCGAGAATCCTCAGGTGCGCGCCCTGCAAGCGCGTGCGTTCCTGGCCTTGGATCGCACGGAGCAATCCGCCCGCGCCTTTGAACTGGCCATGAACACCGCATCAAGCAATCCGGCGATGCTTCAGTCGGTGATCAGTCAAATCGAGGAAGAATTGCCCCGAGCCTCGGCGATTCAGCTTTTGAGTTCCTGGAGCGCTTCCCGGCAGGACCGGGCGGGTATGGTGGCCAGACGCGCTGTGACGCGACTGCTGATGCTGGATCGTCGTTTTGATGAAGCGCTGGCCGTGCTGAACCAGATGGCGCGTGAGATCGAGGACGATGCCCCTGGGGCGATTGACTTGTTGTTGCTCCCGTTGGCCAGGGTGTATGACGAACTGGGTAAACCGGCCGAAGCCGTGGCCGTCTACGACCGCGTTCTGGCCGTGAATCCCGATGCGGCACTAGCCCTGAACAATTCAGCGTTTCTTCTGGCCAACAAGCTGCAAAAGCCCGAGCAGGCGGTCGAGCGGGCCCGACGGGCGGTGGAATTGAACGGGCGTAGTGCCCATATGCTCGACACTCTGGGTTGGTCCCTGTTCAAACTGGCGCAGGCTCGTGACGATGATCGTGCCCTTCTGGATGAGGCCGTGGATACGCTCAACAGAAGTGTCGCGGTCCAGGAGATTCCCTATAACTGTCTCCACCTGGCCAAGGTGCTTCACCATCGCGGTGACCAGGCCCGAGCTCGAATCTGGGCGGACCGGGCCAGACAGATTGCTGAGCGTAACCCGGAAACCTATGCTGAATTGCTCGCCGAGGCGACGGAGTTCCGCCGGCAACTGACCCAACCCGCCCCGTGATGAACGCTTGCCCGCCTTGCAGCGGGACCGTCGGAGAGATTCCGAGAGAGGTTTAGAACCAATGATCCAACATCCGCCCCCACCACCCTTCGATCCGCTGGCCGTCGGTGGAGCGCCGGCCGCTTCGGCCCAGGGCGTCTCGCGCCTCAAGCCGATCAATCCCATCCGCCTGCTCAAGCAGTACTGGTGGCTGCTGGTCCTGGCACTGTTCGCGGGCATGGTGATCGGTCTGGCTGCTTACCTCTATCTGAACAGCGAGCGACAGCTCTTTCGATCGTCCGCCAACCTGCTGATTCGCGGCCAGGTGACCGATCCCACCGGCGCGCCCGGTGACGCGGCGGTCGGCACAATGGATGAACGAAACCTGATCAATGCGTTGACAACGCAGGCCAGCATCATCAGCTCCGATGTCATCCTTGATCCCGTGTTGCGAAGTCCGGAGGTGCGCAACACACAATGGTTCCAGCAATTTCAATCCGCCGCGGCAGGTGACGGTATGGCCGCGACGGTTGCGACCGCCGGGGGAACGACTGCCACCGAGGGAATCGTCCAGAGCATTCGGGATCTTGTCCGACCCCGGCGCGATGCGCTGTCGGCCAAGGCGGAGTTGCGGAAAATGCTCTCAGCCAGTCCCAGGCGAAACACGGCCCTTCTGGATGTCTCCGTGACGACCGAGAATCCGCGCGATGCCCAGATCATTCTGGCGCAAGTCATTGACCGATACATGGCGTTCATCGAAGAGCAGAACTCACGGCAGGGGGATGAGATTCTCGCCGGATTCCGCCGGCGCAGCGATGAGGCGCGGCGTGAACTGGAAGCCCGCGTGGCCGACATCAACAACTTTCGAAATGTCAGCGGTGTGTCGGATATCGAGAGCCGGTTCAACGATACCGAATCCCTGTATCAGGCCAGAATCACACAGCGCAACGAACTGATGAAGGACCTCTCCCAGGTACGGGCGTATTACGATTCGCTCCGTTCCCAGGCGATGGGTGGGGTTACCGGTTCGACCATGCAGGAGATACAGGCCCATCCAGCCGTTGCTGACCTTGATGCTCGAGTTCGCCAACTCCGTCAGAATCTGCAGATGGCCCATGATCGCTATGGCCCGCAGCATCGGCACACTTCCGACATCCGACGCATGATCGAGGTGGCCGAATCCGAGCGTCGACGGAAGGTCGACGAACTGGCCAGGGACCGAATGGATGCGATGATCGCCAACGCCAGTCAATCGATGACCAGCCTTCAACAGACCTTGGCCGAGTTGGAGGCCGGTCTACCCGAGCTCGAGGCGCGACGCCGCGAGATCACCTCACTCCGCCAGGAACACCGTCGCTTGGAACTGGCGGAGGAAGAGGCGAGGCTTCGATGGATCGAGAGTCGCGAACCGATCGAACGCATCTCTCTGCTGACCAACCGTCCGGACTTTACACGCGTCGTACGGTTGGGCGCGCCCACGGAAGCCGACCAGGTCTATCCGAGGCCGATTCCGACAGTCGGGATTTCAGTGTTCCTGTGTATGGCTCTGGTGGGCGGACTGGTTGTGCTCCGTGAGTTGTTCGATCAGCGTATCCGCGGTTCCGAGTGCATCAAGAGCATCCCCAATTCCGTGATGCTGGGTCTGATTCCCGATGTGAACCAGGCACCCGGTGAGGCTGGTGAATTCGCCAACTGCTTCCGGGACAATCCCTCGGGTATGGTGGCTGAATCCATTCGCCAGCTTCGGACCAAACTTAATCAGCGCCTCGATCAGGAAGGAATCCGATCCCTGATCTTTGTCTCAGCGCATGCCGGAGGTGGGACTTCCTCACTGATCGCCAATCTCGCCCGCGCATGGGCGGTTCAGGGGCGCAGGGTGCTGGTGATCGATGGCAACCTGCGGCGGCCGGGTGTGGATCGGATGTTGCTTCGCCAGGTCAAGCCTGACCAGTCCGGTCTTCTCGATGTGCTCAGTGACGGCGCGCCTGTTGATGATGCCATTGTCCAGGTGATGCCCGATGGCCAGTTGGACATGCTGACCGCCGGTCGGCCGCATGAGGTTCCGACCGACTTCTTCGAGCGTGCCGACTTCAAGAAGCTGCTCGAGCAATTGGAGCGCCGGTACGATCTGATCCTGATCGATGTCGCGCCGGGTCTGATCACCTCCGATGCGCAACTCATCGCGCGCAGCGCTGGCGGCGTGGTGCTGTTGGCTCGGGCGGTCAGTGACCAGCGTGGCATGTTCAGTCGCCTGCTGCAATCCTTCCAGGGCCAGTCATGCCAGGTGCTGGGCGTGGTGCTCAACGGTGCCCGACTTGCCGCGGGCGGCTACTTCCGCGATAACTTCAAGCGGTTTTCCGCGTACCAGTCCCGAGCGAAGCCCAAGCCCGTCAAGGCATGATGCATCGCCCGAATCCGCCCGTGAGTCGCACGCTTGTCTGATTATGACCTGGTTACGGGCGGCGCGGGCTTCATCGGCTCGCACCTTTGCCGGCACCTGATCGAGCTGGGTCGATCGGTGGTGGTCGTTGACGATTTCTCGTCCGGTCGCCGCGCCAATCTCTCCGGGCTCGAAGAGCCGAACCTCAAGGTCATTGCGGGGAACATCGCCCAAGTCCTTGCCGAGGCGCCGGATACCGTGGCGCGTGCCCGGCGCGTCTTTCATCTCGCGGCCACGGTGGGGGTCCGTCGAGTGGTGGATGATCCCTGTGCTTCGATTCGCAACAATCTTTCGGCGACTCACGCGGTCATCGATCTGGCGGTTCGATACGACCGGCCCGTCCTGCTGACCAGTTCGAGCGAAGTCTACGGCCAGGCCCTCTCGCTGCCGCTCCGCGAGTCCGATGCGATTCTGTTCGGGCCGACCACCAGCCTGCGGTGGAGCTATGGAATGACCAAGGCGCTGATGGAGCATGAGGCGCTGGCATTGGGATCAGCCGGTCGGCTTCGCGCGGCGATCGTGCGTCTGTTCAATACCATCGGGCCGGGTCAGGTCGGAGCGTATGGCATGGTCGTGCCCAGATTCATCGAGCAGGCCATCGCGGGTCAACCCCTGACGGTTTACGGTGATGGTGCCCAGTCGCGATGCTTTTGCGATGTTCGCGATGTCGTGCCGGCGATGACGGCGCTGCTGGAGCGGGAATCGGCCTGGGGTGGGGTGTTCAATCTTGGTTCCGATCAGCCGACTCGGATTCTGGACCTGGCCGGGCGGATTATCCAACTCGCGGGCGGTCGAAGCACGGTTCAGTTGATCGGCTTCGAGGAGGCCTTCGGCCGGGGCTTTGATGAACCCCGGGACCGCGTTCCGGACTTGAGCCGTATCCGCCGGGAGATCGGCTTTCAACCGAAGATTCCCCTCGGCCAGACATTGGGTGAACTGACCGAGGCGTTCCGATCCCGCGCCTGAATGAACGCATTTCGGGTATAACTATGGTCGATGGAAGTGGTATCGGCGCGTGTGGCTGAGGCCTGACGCCTCGGCCGCGATCGTGGGCCATCGCCTGGGCGGGGAGCCAGGGTTTCGTCGAATTCAGGAGGGCATGTCCGGCTTGTTATTCCAGGGGGCCGGTCTGACTAATTAAGCGTTTGGCCAATGGCGGACCAGATCCGCGGATTGTCGGAGTCCGAGTAACGTTGCTGTCGATCCCCGGCCATTTCCTGGAAGGCTTGGCTTGCCGGCTTGTGTCGCTGGTCGATCCGGTGGCGCGCTGGTTTGTCGCCGACGGCAACGATGTGCCGACCGCCCCATCTCCCCGTGGCGCCATGGATGATCGGCTGTTTCTGGTTTTTCTGGCGGCGTTCTGCGTGACGCTTGCCATGACGCCCCTGATGAGGCTGCTGGCGGTCCGGACCGGAGTCATTGACCGACCCGATCACCAGCGCAAGATGCATGTCGAGCCGATCGCCTATCTGGGTGGGGTGGCGATTTTCTGTGGATGGCTGGCCGCGATCATGATCAGTGCTTTGATCATCCGCGGCCAGGATGCGGAACTGCTGCCGAATTTGCTTCCGTGGAACATCATCCTGGGCGCTTTGGTCATCGTCGTGGTGGGGGTGATCGATGATGTGCAGGGAATCAGCCCGCGTTTCAAGATCGCCGGTCAGTTATTCGCCGCGGCGGCCCTGGCCAACCAGTCGGTGGTGATCCGCATTGAAGGCCAGGAGCAAACCATCTTCCTCGGGGCCAAGCTCGTGCTCGACTCCCTTTCGGTGATCGAATCGTGGGGCGTGGCGGGCCTCACGCAGATTCCGTTCACCTTGGCCTACATGTTGGGCACCGCCGCGATCGCCCTCTTCGTCCTTGGGGGATGCAACGCCGTGAACCTGATCGATGGTCTGGATGGTCTGGCCACGGGTGTGGTGGCGATCGCCGTCCTCGGATTGCTGATCATCTCCATAACGCTTGTGGTCACCCTCGATGCGGGCGCTCCGGGAAGCAATGCGGGCGTGATCCGTATCATTCTGTGCCTGGCGCTGTTGGGAGCGCTGCTGGGTTTTCTGCCCTACAACTTCAACCCGGCCAGCATCTTCATGGGCGATGCCGGATCGCTGCTGATCGGATTTCTGTCGATCGCCATCATTCTTCAGTTCGCGCAACATCACATCAATGGCCCGGTCTATGTCCTGGCCGGTCTGGTTGTCATGGGCCTGCCCATCACCGACACCGTCCTGGCGATCGTGCGCCGGAAGATGCGCGGGCTTGCCATCTCCTCGCCGGATCGGAATCACATCCACCATATCGTGTTGCGGGCCTTCCTGAGCTTCGGCTTTCGTAACCCCTCGGCGGTGAAGTCCACGGTCGTCTCGCTCTATCTGGCGTCGATGGCTTTCGTGGCGGTCGGTATCGGCCTGGTCTTCCTGCGTGGCCGTTGGATTTTTACCATCTTCCTGGTCATCGTCGGCTTTGTCCTGGTCTTTGCCGTCAAGAGCGGTTACCGCCAGATGATGCTCGATCGCACCAGTCGCCAAGCCCGCCAGGCCGGCGCGCCGGCCTCGCCGCGGGAGGACACGCCGGTTGTGGAAGATTCGAACCCTGACGATGAATCCATCCCCATCACCAAACGCCCGCCGCGCTCGAAGGCCAACCCGGTCGCGACCGAAGCGACCGAAAAACCGGCCAAAGAAACCGGCACACCTCCAGAGTCCTGATCCGATACGTCGATCCTCTCCCGCAAACCCCCCGGCTGTTCATCGATCCCTATCGCCCGACCCCGGATCACCCTCAAGTTCAACCGTTCGACGTCCGTCGCGCCTGACGCGCAAGCAATCGTTCCCGGGCCCGCTCGAATTCCTCGCTGCTCAAGCGTCCCTCATCATGAAGCCGCCGCAAATCGGCAAGCGTAAACCCCGCATCCAATCCGGTCTGCGGCTCATCCACCGACCGCTTTAACCGCCTGTAGATCACAAAGCCCGCCAGCCCAACCACAAGCCCCAGAGCCACGATGACGCCAAGGAAGAAGAGAACCTCCCTCGTGGCGTCGGCGACGCTACCGGTCTGGGCGATCAAGGCTGCCATTTACCCTTTCCAGCTCCGCCGGGAAGCGAGGCCCAACGTATGGGGATCCCCCCACATTACGCCGGCGACTGCTCCGGCGATGCTTCGTCCTTGGCCTCATCCTTGGCTTCATCCGCGGCCTCGGGCTTGATCTTCGGCTCCTGGTTGTTGATCCGGGCGCGATCCAGCAACGCGTTGAGCGTCTTCTCCTCACGAAGCTGCATGAACACCTGTTCGATCTGACCGGTCCGTTGCAGCTCATCGCGAACCTTCTCCGGCCTCATCCGCCGACGCATCGCGATCTGGCTGATGCGTCCGTTGACCTCGGCCGAGGAGACATCCAGACCAAGCTGCTCGGCGATCCGCGCCAGGGTGAAGAACAGCTTCATTTCCTTGCGTGACGACTCCTCCGTCGAGGACCGCATCTCGGCCAGGCGATGCTCGATCTCCTGGCGCGGCACGCCCTCGCTCTCAAGCTGCGCTGCCTGCCGATTCAGAACGCGGGCAAGCTGCTGTCCGCTGAACCCCTCGGGCAGGTGCATCTCAACTTTCTCCAGCAGATGCTCGCAAATCTGCCGCTTGGCATCGTTGTCGGCCGCGGTCTCGGCTCGGGCGACAAGCTGCGTCTTGACCGTCTCGCGCAGTTGCGATTCATCCTCGAAACCAAGCATCTTGGCGAACTCCGATACGTCAGTGAGTTGCGCCCGATGCACACCGTTGATCTTCGCCGTCACCGTCACCGGCTGATTCCTGATCCGCTCATCCTCATGGCTCTGCGGCCCGGTCAGGCTCAGGCGAAATTCATCGCCCGCCTTCTTGCCCAGCGTCAGCGACCGCAAGTCGTCAACCATCAGACCCGCGATCGGCCCCGATGGCGAGCCTGTTTCCTCGGGCACCCACACCGCCGCTTGCGGAAAATTCAGAATCTCGGCCGCATCATCCCCCGCATCAGCGCCCGCCAGAACGCGAACCGTGGCATCCAGCAGATCGCCCGGAGTCGCGGCCACATCCGGATCCTGCAACTCCATATCGCCGATCCGCAGCATCTCGTGGCGAAGCTCCCGCTGCACATCCTCATCGGTCACTTCCTTGACCTCGCGCTTCACCTCGATGCCGTGGTAGTCCGGCATCTCGAAATCAGGCACCACCTCGATGGTCACCTCGAAGGTCAAGTCGCCCCCATCTTCCGGCAGCTCGAGCTTGTCCAGATCGCCGAAGTCCGGATCACCAACCACCACCAGATCCTCCTGCTCGAGTACCTGCTGATAGTGCTCGCCGACCAACTGATTGCGCAGGTCGGTGCGAAGCGTGGACCCGAACCGCTTCTCGATCAAACGCATGGGCACCCGCCCCTTGCGGAAGCCGGGCACCTGGGCGTCCTGCTGCAGCTCGCTCATCTGCGAGTCGAGCCGCGCCTTGATGGTGTCCCCGGGGATCACGGCCTTGAGCTTCTTGCGGGCCGGGCCGATGTCCTCGACTTCAACCTCGATCCTGGGCGGGGCCTCCTCGGTTTCGGTTCCCGGCTCGGCCTGGGCGACGGCTTCAGGGGACTCAACAGCATCGGCATCAGCCGGTCGGGCGGATTCGTTCATGGGAAAATTCCAGATTCTTTTGGGGGCTTGATGCGTGGAAAAGAAGGGAGAATCAAAACCTGCCGGGCGGCATTACCTTAGAAAAGCAGGCAAGAAACGAATGGTTCTCCTGTCGCCAACCTACGCCGAACACCTCCCACACGAAGATGCCGATACCTCGACGACCGAAGCATTATCGACCGAACCCGCCCACGGGTCAACACACCCCCCTCGACATGGGTCGGGGAGGGCCCCGGAACCCCCTCGACAAAGCCTGAGGCAGACGGCTCCCGGAGTTCCCTCCGCCATGGGAATCGGCCCCGCAACCACCCCTTTTCGCATGTTTCGTGGTTAAATCTCTTCCTGAACACCACTTGAGCAACAGTGGTCGGGCATGGTCGTCGGGCACATCGCCGATGGGTTGCAGTTGGCCGCACTTGGAGCTTTGTGGTCCAACGCAGGTTTTGAACGACGAAACACCGGAAAAAGGACGATGGCGGTGGCAGGGGGATGCAACGCAAACCAATGAGGCAGTCGCGCGGCAAAGCTCGCGTTGGTGATAAGGTGCCCCGGCCGGAATGCGCCGGTCAACGGACACTCATGCGGCTGCCAACGGCGGCGGTCAAGATCGCCGGCCCTGCATCGAAGCACCGGCGTATCGGCGCGGCCATGCCATCGAGGCTTCAGCAAAGCAACTTCGCGCGGCAATATTCATGTTGGTCTGTGAATCGATCCGCCGGGCGGGCCGGGGCCGGAGTGTTGGATGGCGTACTGCTTGATGCTCCTGGGGTGTGTGGCTCGCCGGAGATCGCATCCCGCTTGGTGCGAACGGTGGCGATTCCGTGTGTGCCGCCGGTCTTCGGTGGTCTGTGCCCGAGTCGCGGCGATGATTCGCCTGCAAGTCGTGGATGTGGTGGACGAGGTCGAGGCATGGCGGGCTTCAGGCGTTGTCGCGCGCCGGGTGGTGCTGGAATGCAATGTGGTCTCCGCCGCCAAGCCTGCCGGAGTTCGGTCGGCGGCGGGGTGGGCTCGGTCTGCGATGCACATCAAGCTTGTGGAGCCGGCGTTGATCGGATCGAGTGCCGATTCGTGTGGCCTTGCTTCACGGCTTTGTGTGTTGCAGGGCGTACTGGCAATCACATGCCCGCCAGGTGCTTCAGACTCAGCGCTTGGGGTCATCCTTGATTGTTCACTCTCGATCGACAGTTGTACCTCGACATGAAGCGCAGCACGCGAATCGGTTCGGCGCATCGTCGCTGGTGTATCGCCTGCTCGCGCTCGTGAAGCACGAGGCAAGGGCGGCAGAGAAGGCAACGACGGCAGCGGAGGTATGCTCGGCAACTCTGCCGAGGCGGTTACCCACGCGGACTGGCCCGACTGGGCGTAATTCTTCGGCGTTGCGCTTTCGCTTTCCTCTCTGGACCCGTGGATTCGACTTCCGGGGCCGGGGGATCTACTTCCGGGGGCAAGGCCCATCAACACTTCGATTCTTCGCACCGCTCGGAGTTTCTGGTTCGGCGTCGCATCCGGATGGCTGAGGATCGTCTTGTAGAAGGCAACGGCTTCGGCGCGAAGTTCATCCTCCGGCCGGTTCAGCGATTCAAGAAGCGTTCGCCGCGCTTCGCTGATCCAGTGCGATGCCCGTCGGTCGCCCTCGGGCCCGAAGAACCGATGAATCCGAAGCCGTATCCGAGAATCACACCAACCCTGAGACAGGTACACTACACAGCGATCAACCATGTACTGATCACAGGGCAACGGCCGAAACCGACCCGGCAAAGATGCGGACGCATTACTCCGCGCCACCCCCGGAAGCGCCCCCGGAAGCCTCCCCGGACGCACATCCACCGCGCTCGCGGGCGAGGCATCGGCCTGAGGATGTTGAATCAACTGATTCATGGCAAAACGTTGACCCGTTCGCCCGCCCGATCCCCATGCCCAAAACAGAGCAAGGCGACGCACGGGCGAAATTTCGGTCACCTACCATGGCCAGTTACAGACAATCGCCGCGCACCTGCGATCGGCGGTTCGGGCCACGCCACTTTCCATAGGATTCCCCCTTTCCGCGTGTCTCGCGTGTTTCATAGTTCAAATCCTGCCTTGGCTTGGCAGGCCCGGAGCGAGACGAATTGCAGGTCAACGTCCGTTTGACCGACTGGCGTCAATTCATGTTCGCCAATGTGGCCTTTCGGAGCAGCTTTCAACGGCGAATCACAAGACACTCGCATCAGGGGCGACGCGCGGTGGCTTTCGGGGCTTTTTGAGCCGGGCCTTCAGGGATGGATCGATCGTTGTTCCTGGTCGCCGAGGGTGGGGTATTTCCTGGCGTTCTGCCAGAACTCCGGGCCGTAGTCGATCAGGAGTTCTTCGCCCGGTTGGATGTCTCGGGCAGCGCGGAACTCGAGGCGTTGGGTTTTGGTGAGGGTGGCCCAGGTGACGTTGGGTGGTTGGCCGTGATTGAAGAGCGAGGCGATGCCAAAGCCGACGGCGCGGCCGTCGCCCTCGTAGGGCCAGGCGAAAAGGTAGTGGTTCAGAACGGTGGGCATCTTTTCCCAGCCCTGCTCGAGCGGCAGGCAGGGGGATTGCTCGATGATGTGTCCGGCGGGGATCGGTTCGGCGGTGAAGACACCCAGGCCGTGCAGGGGTGAGCGGCGGATTTCCAGGCCGGGATGGCGGATGCATGGATCGTCGGACATGGGCGGGACTGCTTTCCGGGATGGCCTCGCTGTGCGGATCGGCCAGCGAGGCGGTGTGTGAATCCGATGGCGGCGAACCTGCCGGGCCGGGAATTCCGGGGGTCCCGGGGGCGGGGCCGGGGGCCGGGTCAGTCGTCCTCGGTCCGGGCATCGAGCAGGAGACACATGCTCAGCCCCGGCCGGCCGGGTGCGTAGTAGTCTTCGAGCTGACGACGGATCGTGAAGCCGGTTTTCTCATAGAGCCGAACCGCCGGCTCGTTGCCCGCTTCGACTTCCAGGTAGATTCGATCCACCCGCCGCATGCTGAGCTGTTCGATCATATCGATGACCAGGATGCGCCCCACGCCCCGGCCGCGCATCGCCGGATCAACGCCGACGTTGTAGATGCGTCCCGATGCGCGAATGCCCCGTTGGCGGATCAGGCCGATGGACCAGCCGAGAATGATCGTACCCTCGTGGGCCACACGGGTGATGACTCGGGGGTTGAGCAGCAGGTTGCGAATGCGGCGGCGGTTGAAGGCGACGGGCGAATCGAAGCAGGCTTGTTCGATCTCCATCAGTCGGGGTAGATCGATGAGGTTGGCATCGCGCACTATTGGATCGGCGGCCATGCCCGGGCACCTTTCATCTGGGGACGGGTGGCGGAGGTTCGATGGGTGGCGATGGTCGCGGCTGGCCTGACGATCGGATCGCGGCCGCGGTTGGATGATTGGAGCGGTTCCGGTATCGACCAGCACTCAATTGCCCCCGGCGTCGCCCTCGAACGTTTCGCGGATGCGATTCATCAGCTTCTCAAGCTGAACAAGGCGGAGCCGTTCGGGGTTGTTGAGTTCCTGTTCCGGTTCGCGAACGATCAGGTCGGACCTGTCGGCCCGCATATAAATGGCCTGTCGCCTGACGCTCGTGCCCGGCGTGGGCTGGACGATGTCCACGAGCACCTCATCGGAACGGATGGTTCTTCGCCCGCCTTCGTCGGTGACCTCTCCGCCGACCTGATCGCCCGGGAGCACGGAGAAGCGATGGTTGGTCCAGATGCCGCGCACCAGCCGCCAGATTTCGAAGGTCGCGTTCGACTGGGCAACACTGACCAGGAAGGCATAGCTGGGCGGATCGATCTGCACGGGGTCGGACCAGGGCTCGGAGAATTGCCCCACGAGGTTGATCTGGTGGGCCAGGTGTCGCTGTTCGTCGTGAAGGTTTGGCTGTCGGAAGAGCGGATTCTCGACGGCGACGGCGATGCGGTAGCGATAGGTCTTGCCGGGCTGGACGGTAATGTCATGGGCCCAGACCTCCAAAGCCGTGGGCAGGTCCGCGGCATCGATCGCATCGGGGTCGGGCAATTGCTCGAGGTCATCGGGCGCCCGCTGATCGGGCATTCGAATTGTGGGCGGGCCGCCATCGCGGCCGGGCTGTTGGGCGGAGGGACCGGTTCGCGGCGACCTTGGAGTGACGGGCGTGCTGGGGCGGTAGGGGTTGTCGAACTCGGGGTCGTCCTCGATGTGGTCCTCCCAGCGTGCATCCCTTCGCGGCGAGGGCGCGCTGGTCATGAAGACATTGGGGGTGGATGGATTGGCGCGAACACCACTCCAATCCTCTTCGAACGGCTGATCTTCTGGCAGGGGACTTCGTCCGCCCGGCCGCCTGGGCTGAGGTCGCGGGGGGGCAGGGGGCGCATCGTCCCATTCATCCTGCGGCGAGCCGGCTTCGGGCAGGCGGACGCGCGATGCGGGCAGGGCTGGATAGAGCTCAACCAGACCCGGCCACGGCACGGACGTGACCCGCTCGACCAACGCCGCCTGCTCCCGCTTGAGCGTGACAAGGCGTTCGCGCTCGCGAGTGAGGGTTTCGGGGTTGGGGGGCGGACGTCGTTCCATTTGTGCGATGAGCCGGTTGACCCGGTCGATATCGGCATCGAACCTCGCCAGTCGCTGGGCATCGGTACGTGAGACGTCGATGGTCTCCAGCGGCCAGGGAATGGCGGTGGGAACAAAGATGGGAATGCGGATGATGTCCTGGTTTTCCTCGACGGCTCGAATGCGACGTCGGGCCTCCTCGGGCGCGATGTTTTCCGGCAGTGAACGGAAATTGAGAAGCGGATCGGTGGTGGGCAGTTTGGCGATGGTTTCAACCGGTCCCCACTCGCCGGTGTTCGGATCGAGCGTCTGCCGCTGAAGGACGACATCGGTGACCCAGAGCCCTCGCTCGCGCCAGTGCCTGGGCATTTGCGTTCCCGCTTCGGGGCGCTGATTCAGCCGTGAATACCATCGGGCCATGTTCCATTGGCCGCGCACGTGGACGGCCTGAAAGTCGCGTTGGGGAAGGGCGTCCCGGATCGCCTGATCCAGCGACGGGTTTTCCGGCCAGGGCGTACGGAGGTGACGACCGACCCTGACAGATGTGATGGTCGGGGCGCCAGGCTGGGGGACGACGAATCGTTCGAAGGGATCCTCAATGGGGGCCTCGTCGATGACCCGGGCTCCGCCAACGCCGCGAAGGGCGGCGCGGACCAGTGCGGACTCATCGGTGGTGGGCTCGGGGCGTGTGGGGATGATGGATTGGGCGAACGCTTCAGCGTGTCGGGTTTCGATGGCTTCGATTCGCTGGACCACATCGGGAACGGTGTTGAGTTGACGCTGGAGCTGGTCGGCGCGGCGACGGACCTCGGGACCGACATCGCCCAGTGATGCCGCCCGCGGCAGGCCGGGGACATTGACACGGTAGCTGTCCATGACGAAGAACATCGCCACGACCAGGATGGCGAACGCCGCGGCGATCGCGATGGCCAGCTTATCGGCATACAGGTCCAGGAAGGTGGCTTTTCGAAACTTCATGCTAACGCTCCTTGATGCGGCTCACGGTCCCGGGTGGATTCAAGCCGCCTTGCATCGGCCACGCGACGTGGCGGTTCAGTCCTGGCGTCTGACAATGCCCAGACTTCGTCGGACATCCAACGGCATGAAACCCACATCACGCTGATCCGGCTCCGGCACGATCCAATCCCGGAGCCAGATCGTCTCGATGGTCATCTCCACCCGGATGCAGTCGGCCTCGCCGAACCAGTAACCCCTCCGGATGGACTCGTACTCGTCCACCTGCCGGATGTTCATTTTGATGGGGGTCATCAGGTTGACCTGGCCGATGGCTTCGAGCAGGTCGGTCAGGTATCGGGCGTCCACGATCAACTCGACTTCAAGATGTCGAACATCGAACAGGGGATTGACCAAGGGCGTGGCGTCGGTACGCGTGCGGCCCACCGAGACCCGTCCGGTCGCCGTGGCTTCAAAATCCGTCGGCAGGCGCAAAGGAGCGGTGCCTGGCCGGACGTATTGCGGTCCGGTGGCCGCGGTTTGTCCAGCGTCGCCGCCAGGGCCACGCCACTCATCCCGCTGAGCCCGATCCCCAACGCCGACATAGCCTGGTACCGCGCTCATGCGGACCAGTCGTTTGACCGGACGGTTGATGACGTTGGATTCTTGATCATCAAGCCGGTTGGCGATCCGAATCGCATTGATCATGTCTTCGTACATCCACAGGTCCAACTGGGCGTACCAGACATCCGAAGGCGTGGGGTCGTCGGGCAGGGCGGCGGGCATCGGGAACCGGTCGGAGGTTGGATTGATCGAGCCGACGTAAAGACCAATGTTTTTCGCGTTTTCTCTTAATTCATCGGAGATCGAGTGGCGCAGGCTGGCCCTGAGGCTTTCGCGCTCGGATTCGTCGAGTTGGTCGAGCGTTTTGGGGAACTGGAGCCGATTGTTGAGGAAGAACCGCTTGTCCTTCTCGATCCGTTCGGCCATGCGTTCGGTCGAGACCGGTGCTCCGGCGCGGAGGTCGCTCCGTGGATTGGGATTGTTCCCACCGCTGAGCATGTTTCGAAGCTCATCACGGTAAAGCAGTGGGGCACGAGCCCGAGCCGCATCATCGGCTTCGATGCCCAATTGTCCGCGTGTGGCGGTAAAGAGCCGGTCGAGCATGGGTCGGCGGATGCGGGCTCCGTGTCGCGCGGCCTCGTCGAGCAGCCGATCCTTGAGCCAGCTTCGCGGGTCCTCCTGGTCAGCCATTCGCCGGGCAAGATCGGGATCGCGCTGCAACTGATCGAATGCGGCGTACACCGGGCCGATCGGTCCGGTCTGGTTGATGATGCTGGTCAATGCTTCGACCAGCCGCGCCTCGCTTTCCATCCGCCGGTACTGGCTTCGGAGGGCATCGCGAATGCCGGCGTTGGCGACGAGATGGAACTCTTCGGGAGGATCGTCCGGACGCAGTCCGGGAACTTCGATCCGGGTCCGGTTGAGCTGCTGAATTTCGTTGAGCGTTCGACTCGGTTCGTTGGCCGCGCGGGCAACCAGGGCGCTGCGCTCCATGTACACCCAGACGAACAACCCGATTGCCGCCACGGCCATGACGCCGGAGAGCACGGTCAGGGGGTTGGCCTTCATCCAATCGATCGTCTTGCCCATCGCAGGCTCCGCGTTAGAGGTCGACTTAGTCCACGTTTTCGGCTCGGGTTCCCCGGGCCTGTTCCTGATCGATGATGCGGACCCACCATCGTACGGTGAACCGCATGAGGTTGATCGGCTGATCGGGTTCGATCTGGATCACCGGCTGCCGGACGGGGAAGAGGTCCTCGATGTCCCCGATCGCGGCCTCGCGAGGTCGGTCGAGCGCGCCCGGTTCATCATCCCAGCCAAACTCCTCGAAGCCGCCGCGCACCGGGCGCGTGGGCCGAGTGGGGCGTAGGGGCTCGGCGGGTCGTCGAGCCTCGTCCTGGCCGGGATAGACCAACTGCACGACTTCTTCCCAGGTCTGGACCTGACGCCGATCAATGGCGAAATCGCGGCGGCGTTCCGTGGCGGTGGTGGGCTGGAAGACGGCATAGGGGAATCCATCGCGGAGCACCGGTTCCGTGCCGCGTGGCTGTTGGCGGAGCATGCGCAGGAAATCCTGGACGAGGTCTTCCCCCCGTTCGGAGCGGAAGTGAACGCCGCTGACTTCGATCTGGTAGATGCCGGCCCCGTTGGGCACGTCGGGGATGGCGGCGGCGTCGCCCGTGCGACCGCCGGCCACGCCGGCCGCGTCGAAGGGCGCGTCCTCGTCCCACTGGCCGGTTCCGGTTCTTGGGGTCGTGGTCTGGGCCACGGCGGGCGGCGGCAGGTAGCGGGTGTTGACCGAGGTGATCATGATCCGGTTGTTCTGATCCCGGGGGACGGCCAGCCATTGCTCGGGGTCATTGCCCATGGTGGCCTCGGGCGGATTGACGCCGGCCAGAGCCGCCTGAAGATCCGCGACCAGCTTCGGCCAGACATCGCGATAGTGCAGCAGGGATCGGTAGGTGTCGATGAGCGGGCGTGGGTCTTCATTCTGGATCGATGTGACGGCATCGCGCTGGATGCGCGCGGCATCGATGGTCCGCCGGACTTCCTGGTAATTCTCGCTATCGGGGCCGAATCCGCTCAGGTATGCCGCCTGCTTGGCGAAGAAATGCTGGAAGGCGACCAGGCCCGAGACCAGCAGCATGACCGACGCGGCGGCGAGGATGATCGGTTGCTTGGTCTTCCAGAGCCGCTGCCGCACGATCGTGGCCGGGAGAATGTTCGCATCGACGCGGGCTTCATCCAATCCCTGAAGCGCCAGGCCATAGGCGGTGACGAGGTTGACCGCTGAATCGGCGAAATCCGCTTCCTGCCGTTCGGGCGCGGCGATTCGCTCAAAGCCATCGATCCGGCTCACTTCCATCTGCAGCTTCTGCTTGAGGAACTTCTGGATGCCCGGCAGGCGGAAAGTCGAGCCCATCCCGACGACGTGGGTCAGTTCCGCATCGCGGTTGATCCCCTGGTAGTAGCCCAGGGAGCGCTGAATCTCCTGCACCAGGTCTTCGAAGACCGGGCGCATGGCCTGGAATATCTGCCGGGCGTACTTGCTCGTGCCCGCCTCGCGCTTGAGCTTCTCGGCCTTCTGATAGCTGGTCTTGAAGGCCCGCATCAGCACTTCGGTGAAGTTGTTGCCACCGATCGGCATGGTTCGGAGCCAGATGCCGCCGCCCTCGACGATGATCAGGTCGGTGCTCGTCGAGCCGATGTCGAGCATGATCAGGCCCTTGGTGTCCTCGCCCAGTTGACGGTCGTAGACCAGGGCGTTGTAGACCGCCAGCGGCGAAAGCGTCATGCCATCGACGCGGAGCCCGACCGATCGATAGTTGCCAAGAATCTCAGCGACGCGTTCCTTGGTGATGGCGAAGATGCCCACCTCGACATCCGGCGAGTCTTCCTGCTGAAAGACCTGGTAATCCCACTCAACCTGCTCGATGGGAAAGGGAATCTGCTGGACGGCTTCGAACTCGACGATGGCCGGAACCTGCTTGGGCTCGACCGGCGGCAGCTTGGCGAATCGGGCGAAGGCCGCGTTACCGGGGACGGAAACGACCACGGGAGTCCTGGAAAGGTCGTGGCGATGGACGAAGCGATCGAGGTTGACCTGGATTTCCGAGTCGGCTTCGTTGTCCGGCGCGGTCAGCACGGACTTGAAAGGAAGAATCTCGTACTCGGCAAGGGTGATCTGATCGCCCGAGCGCACGAGTCGAACGGCCTTGATGGCACTGGCCCCGACTTCCACCCCCCAGCATTCTTTGTTTCTGGCCATGCTTGGAATCTCCATTGATCGGGGGCCTGCGTTCCCGCCCACGGTACTTGGGGGAAGCGCTACCGGGAGTTGCTTCCGGGGGCGTTCCGGAGGCGCTTCCGGGGGTGGGCGAACCGTTGACGCCGGGTTCGCCGCGCGGGTGATCGAGGGCGGGAACCCTTGGCGGTCGGCGCTCCTGTGTCCCCGGTGTCGAGCCATGGCTCGCACCCGGGTTCAAGATACCACAACCGACCAGCCGATTGCTTGTGGATTCGATCAACACCGTCGGCGTCAGGTTGGCGACGGCCATGCGTCCGACTCGGCCCGCGTGGCCGAGGTTCGCACGATTCGGGCGGGAGTACGAGGAATCATAATTTCGCCGGTCGGGCGGGGTCAAGCAATTGCATGCGATTCGGGGCGAAATTACGGCGTTTGCTGGTCCCGGGCCAGGTACTGTGATTTCATCCGACGGTAGCGATGGTTGAGAATGACGATGATCAGCGCGATCACGGCGATCCCGCCGTACTGCATCCACGGATCATCCCGGTCCAGATGGCGATTGATCAGATCCGCGCCCAGATACATGATCGTGCAGCCGATCACGCTGCCCACGACGACGCCGAGGAAAGTGGCCAGCCGGCTCATGCCCAGCAGGCGTCCGAAAACCGAGCCGCCGATGCTGCCCGTGGATGCCAGGGGGAACGTCACCAGCCCGACGATCCCCACGAAGGTCATCTTGCGCAGCCATGGATGGGCCCTGAGGATGAAGCGCCCATCGTTGACCAACTCGCGGATCGCCGGACCCAGCCACGGCAGCCGGAACAGCACGCGCAGATGGCAGGAGACCAGCGTCGCCACCATCAGATCCATGTAGAGGACCATCATCATGAGAAACTGCGGCGAAAACCCGGCGGTGGCTTCGTAATCGGCTTCGAGGTCCTCCCCGATCCCGGCCGGATCGATCTGGTCACGCTGTCTGCCCAGCAGGATGACGAACCGTCCGAAGAAGAAAAACGTCGCCACCGCCACGCCCACCAGGCGAACCAGGTAGTCATGACCGTGGATCATCCAGATGGTCAGCAGAACCAGGCCCGTGAGGATGAACGGCCCGATCAGGGTTCCCAGCCAGACGGCCGGGTACTGCTCCTTGAGCGGCGGATCGGGGGGCAGGTCCGGGCGGTCTTGCGCGGCGGCCGACTCCAGCGATGACGACTTGTCGTCGGACATTGGGCTCCTGTATCCAGCTTCATCCGGCGGTTGGCGACCCGGGCGCAGGCGCATCGACAAATCGCCGCCTGCCCAGTTGTTGATCCTGGTCCGCCCGAACTTTGGGGGCGATCATCTTATGTTCTGGCTATGCTGGCGTCTTGTTTGCGGCCGCCGCCGCCCGGGGCCGGCCAGTGGCCGCGGCCGGCGCGGGCAAGGGTACCGCTGGGTTCCCGGCTCTTATCGGCTCGCGGCAAGGCTCGGATTTCGACCGGATCAACGCGGAAATATCGCCCATGGCAACAATGAGTTTTTTTCAGAATCGACTTGGCCGCACCGATGGGGTGTCGCTGGAGGTGGACAAGTGGCGTGCGATCCTGCGCGATCGGCTGGGACACCAGGTACGTTACTGCTCGGGCAACGATGATGTGGCCGGCAATGACCACCTGCCCGAGCTTTACGCCCAACATCCCCGCACCTGGAAAATCCTCCGCAACGGCACCGTCGCCATGACCGACGACTACGCCCGCGAGGAAGACCTCGAACTGGAGATCTACAACCACGCCGACGTGATCGAAGCCAAGCTGCTTCAGTTCATCACGGAGAAGAAGGTCGATGTGCTGATCCCCAACAATCTCTGCTCGGGCGGGTATCAGCCGGCCGCCGCCATCGCGTTTCATCGGGTCATCCAGCGCACCGGCAAGCCGGCGATCATCCACAGCCATGATTTTTATTTCGAGGATTCAGGGGAAGTTAGCGCAACCTGCCAGACCGTCGCCAGCATCTATGAGCGCTACTTTCCGCCCAAGCTGCCCAATGTCCGGCATGTGGTGATCAACCGCATCGCCCAGCGGCGGATCAAGGAACGCAAGAACATCGATGCCCGTGTCGTGCCCAACGTGTTCGATTTCCGGCAGGAGCCGTGGCGGCAGGATGACTACAACGCCGATTTCCGCGAGGCCTTCGGGATCGGCGCCGATGACCTTCTGGCCTTGCAGGCGACGCGCATCCTCGATCGCAAGGGTGTGGAGATGGCCATCGACCTGGTGGCGAAGCTGGGCGAGCCCCAGCGGCGACGGGCGCTGTCCGGAATGAAGACGGCTGTTGGCGGCCGGGTGGGTGAATCTTCGCGCATCGTCCTGTTGTGCGCCGGCATTGTGGAAACCATCGGCATCAGCGGCGACTACTGGAACGCCCTGAAGGACCATGCCCGCGAGCTTGGCGTGGAGATGATCCATGTCGGCGATCGCGTCGCGCACAGTCGCGGCCGGGACGATGGCGGGCGTAAGATTTATTCTCTGTGGGACAGCTATGTGCAGGCGGATTTTGTCACCTATCCCAGCACATGGGAAGGGTGGGGCAATCAGTTCATCGAGGCGGTCTTCGCCCGCCTGCCCGTGGTGGTGTTCGAGTATCCCGTCTGGCGGAGCGATCTGGGGCCGGCGGGGTTTGATGTGATCTCGCTGGGCGGCGAGGTGGACCGGCGCGACTCGCGCGGACTGGCTCATGTCGCCGGCTCGGTGCTCGAGCGGGCGGCTGATCAGACCGTCGCCGTCCTGACCGACCCCGATCGGCGAGAGCGCATGGCTGAGGCCAACTACCGGATCGGGCTTGAGCGATTCAGCATGGAGACACTCGAGGGCATCATTCGAGAGCTATTGGGTGAGGCCGGAATCGGCTGATGGAGGAACTGGCGTTAGGGGGTGTTGCGATGATGGGGATCACATGGCGTCTGGATTCATTGGATGGATGGCATGATGCGCCGGTCCGGAAGATCGGCTCGCCGCGCATCGAACTGACCGATCGGGGCGCGGCCATCGCCTTCGACTGCCGCGATGACGGCCTGATCGTGGCCGATGATCCGCTGGCCGGAGCGGACCGGTTCACGCTTGAAGCCCTGTTCATGCCCAGGCGCGGCGGGCTTGAAGAACAGCGGTTCGTCCACCTCCAGGCCGATGACCAACCCGACCGCGCCCTGCTGGAGCTGCGGCTGGCCAGCCCCGATCACTGGTACGCCGACACCTTCATCGGCACCGCCGACCACGAGCACTTCCTCAATGACCCGGCACTGACCCACCCCATGGAACAGTGGCACACGCTTGCTCTGGTCTGCGATGGCCGAACGATGAGCCAGTGGGTCAACGGGCAGAAAGAACTGGAGATGGAAATCCGGTTCCAGCCGCGCCCGAAGGGAAAAACCGCGCTGGGCATGCGCATCAACCAGGTCTGGTGGTTCTGCGGCCTGCTCCACACCATCCGTATGACCCCGGCCGTTGTCGAGCCCAAGGGGCTATTGCGGCCGTAAGGGGTGCGGGCGATCGGCGATGCCAGTGAAGGCGAACCTGGAAGGCGATCCCACCGAGCCCTTGGATTGCCGGGCAAGCCAATCGATACACCGCCGATCACTCCAGAGACATCGAACCGGACCGACTTCTCCCGCAGGCTAAAATCAGCCGATGAAGACTTCTTCGATTTCGATTCGCGGTGCGCGGGAGCATAATCTCAAGAGCATCGATCTGGACATCCCCCGCGATCGGCTTATCGTTATAACTGGCTTATCCGGAAGCGGTAAGAGCAGCCTGGCCTTTGACACGATCTACGCCGAGGGGCAGCGGAAGTATGTCGAGAGCCTCTCGGCCTATGCGCGGCAGTTTCTTGATCAGCTTCGTAAGCCGGATATGGAATCGATCGAAGGGCTGCCGCCGACCATTGCCATCGAGCAGCGGTCGGCTTCGCACAATCCCCGCTCGACTGTGGCGACCACCACGGAAATCTATGACTTTCTTCGCCTGCTCTTTGCCCGGATCGGACAGCCGCGCTGCTGGCACACCGAACCCGGCGGCAAGGTGTGTGGCGAGCCGATCAGCGGTCAGGCGGCCGAGCAGATCGTGGACAATCTGCTGACACTGCCCGAGGGGGCTCGGCTGATGGTGCTGGCGCCGGTGGTGCGCGGCAAGAAGGGGCATCACAAGGAAGTGTTCCAATCGCTGATCCGGCAGGGGTTCGTCCGGGCCCGCGTTGATGGCCAGCTTCTGGACCTGCGCCAGATCAAGGGCGAGACACCCTTCACCACCCAGAAGCAGCGATATCAGGCTCACGATATCGAAGTGGTCGTTGACCGCATCGTGATCAACGTATCCACGGATGAAGACCGCGCCCGCACGCAAAGCCGGATCACCGAATCCGTCGAGCTGGCGCTCAAGATCGCCGATGGGCTGGTCATCGCCGCCGTGCAGGCCGACAAGCAGAACGACCAATGGCTCGATCGAATCTTCAGCGAACGTTACGCCTGCCCGAAGCATCCTGAATGCAACCTTGCCGAACTGGAGCCGAGGCTCTTCAGCTTCAACAGCCCGCACGGGGCATGCGGCAAATGCGGCGGCCTGGGCACGCTGCTGGAGTTTGATCCGGAGTTGGTCGTGCCGCATCCGGAGATGACGCTGGCCGAAGGCGCGATCGAGCCGTGGAAGATCAACGGCCCGCAGATGAACGCCTGGTATGCCCGCATGTTGCGCAAGTTCTGCCGCGACTTTGGCGTGGACATGCATCAGAGCTTCGCCAAGCTTTCCAAGACGCAGCGGCGAATCCTGATGCACGGCACCAACGCCCGTGATGAAGGAAAATTCGACACCCGCTTCGAAGGCGTGATTCCCAATCTCCATCGCCGCTGGGAGAACACCCAGAGCGAATACGTCAAAACCAAGCTCCATCCATACCTCTCCGAAGCGCCTTGCGATGCGTGCGGCGGTCTGCGGTTGCGCCCCGAGGCGTTGCATGTCTTCATCCCGGCCCAGTTCGCCGCCGGCGAGGCGATGGAGATTCGTGGCGCGGGCGCGGCGTTCGGCCGGCCGGAGCTGTTCAACATCGCCGATGTCACGGCCATGACGGTCGAGCACGCCGCGGCGATGTTTCAGGGCCTGAAGCTTGGCGAGGAATCGGCCCAGATCGCCCAGCCGATCCTCAAGGAAGTGGCCGCGCGTCTTGGCTTCATGCTCAGCGTCGGCCTGGGTTATCTGAGTCTCAACCGCGCCACCGGCACACTTTCCGGTGGTGAAAGCCAGCGTATCCGGCTGGCCACGCAGGTGGGCTCGGGCCTGGTCGGTTGCTGTTATGTGCTGGACGAGCCGACCATCGGCCTGCATCAGCGCGACAACGATCGACTGATCGCCACACTGCGGCATCTGACCGACATCGGCAACACGGTGATCGTGGTCGAGCACGATGAGGACACGATCCGCGCGGCCGACCACATGATCGACATCGGCCCCGGTCCCGGCCGCCATGGCGGGCAAGTGGTCGCGCAGGGTTCGATGAAAGACATCATGGCTTGTCCGGGATCACTGACCGGGGCTTTTCTTTCCGGCCGCAAGTCCATCGCCGTGCCCGCGCGCCGACGTGCGATGAATCACGACCAGGGGCTGGTGGTCAAGGGTGCGCGGCAGAACAATCTCAAGAACGTGGAGGTCACTTTTCCGCTTGGCGGGGTCGTTTGCGTGACCGGAGTTTCCGGCTCGGGCAAGAGCACGTTGGTCAATCAGATTCTGCTTCGCGCCGCGCGGCGGCACCTGACCGGCTCTCGCGAGAAGCCGGGCGACCACGACCGCATCACCGGCTTGCGCGGCATCGACCGGATCATCGATGTGGATCAATCGCCCATCGGCCGCACGCCACGATCCAACCCCGCGACCTACACCGGCATGTTCGATCTGATCCGCCAACTCTTCAGCCAGACCAAAGAGGCCCGCATCCGCGGCTATAAGCCCGGGCGGTTCAGCTTCAACGTCAAGGGCGGACGCTGCGAGGCATGCCAGGGTCAGGGCATCAAGAAGATCGAGATGCACTTTCTGCCCGATGTTTTCGTTAACTGCGAAGTATGCCGAGGTAAGCGTTACAACCGCGAGACGCTGGAAGTGCGCTACAAGGGCAAGAACATCGCGCAGGTGCTGGAGAGCACGATCGAGGAGGCTTTGGCGTTCTTCGAAAGCTTCCCGGCGATCCGGCGCATTCTGGAGGCGGTCAACGATGTGGGGCTTTCGTATGTTCAGCTTGGCCAGGCCTCGACAACGCTCTCGGGCGGTGAAGCCCAGCGCGTCAAGCTGGCCAGCGAGCTTTCCAAACGGGCAACCGGCAACACGCTCTACATCCTGGATGAGCCGACCACCGGCCTTCACTTTGCGGATATCGATAAGCTCTTGACCGTGCTCCATCGTCTGGCCGATCAGGGCAACACCATCGTGGTGATCGAGCACAATCTGGATGTGATCAAGAACGCGGACTGGATCATCGACCTCGGGCCCGAAGGTGGGCAGCGGGGCGGTCGGATCGTGGCCACCGGAACGCCCGAACAGATCATCGAGAACCCCGATTCGCACACCGGCCGGTTCCTGGTCCGGCATCTGCGGAGCCTGGAGCCGGTCGCCGTGGCCTGATGGGAGTCGGATCGCGGGGCGAATCCGGTGGACGGTCTTCAAGCATCGAGTGGCGATCCGGTATGATCCGGTTTCGAGCAGCCTGGGTTTTGTCGGGTCGATGCGCGGGAATGAATCATGATTGAAGCGGAAGAAGCGCTGGCCAGGCTGCGTGAGGGGCATCGACGGTACATGGCCTGTGAACACAGCCATGAGAGCCTTGTCGGAAGCGGTCGCCGCGCACAGGTGGCGGCCAGCCAGCATCCATTCGCCGTGATCCTGGGTTGTTCGGATTCGCGGGTGCCGGCGGAGTTGATCTTTGATCAGGGGCTTGGCGATCTATTTGTCATTCGCGTGGCGGGCAATATCGTCTCGCCGTCGCAGATCGGCAGCGTGGAGTTCGCGGTCGAGGAGTTTCCCACGCGACTGGTCGTCGTGCTCGGCCATAGCCGCTGCGGCGCGGTCCTGGCGACGCTCAACGAACTGACCCGGCCGTCGGGCAAATGCTCGGAGAACATCGGCTTCATCGTCAACCGCATCCGGCCGTCGGTCGAGCACCTGGTCGAGGCCGAGCCCGATGCTTCACCCGATGACCTGCTCCGCCGCGCTGTCCGGGCCAACATCCGAAAATCGGTTCAACAGCTTGGCCAGGAATCGGAGATTCTCGAAAAGGTGATCCGCGATGATGGCCTGAAGATCATCGGCGCTGAATACTCGCTGGAGACGGGCGAGGTTATGTTTATGGATGAGTGACTACCCGCATAGTTCCGAGCTGAATCACGGTCGGACAATGGAGGAGATTTGCCGATGTGTCCGCGACAGGCAAAGACTGATGAGTTGGACAATGACATGCCGGTGCTGTTCGGCATATTTCCATGGTGGACAGGTGTTGTCCTCATCATTCTGACTTGGGTGGTTACGATGTACGGCTTGCCGGCCTTACTTTACCTCATGGCACAATGGGTACCCAGTGAGGTAGCAAAGATTGTACTGTCGGATTTGTCGAGCATACTTCCAAATCTTTCGCCGATCTTTACAGCGCTTGCCGGGTTGTGGTGGCTTGTCATCATGGTCGACCGAGTCCGCGACCGCAAGCTGTTGGACAAGCAGACCGGTCTGGGGAGCATCCGACGATTGTCGTGGGAGGACTTCGAGCGGTTGCTTGCCGAGGCGTACCGTCGGCTGGGCTACTCAGTCAAGCTGACGCCGGAAGGTGCTGACGGTGGTGTAGACCTTGTTCTTGTCAAAGATGGCCGGAAATCCGTTGTCCAGGCAAAGCGTTGGCGGACTTACAAAGTCGGTGTCGATAAGGTGCGTGAACTGTATGGGGTTCAGTCGGCCATGGGTGTCGATTCAAGTATAATGGTGACCTGCGGCCGCGCAACCACGGATGCACGGCGTTTTGCGCGGCATACGGGGATGACGCTGATCGAGGGACGTGAACTGGTAGCGATGATTCGAAGTGTTCAGCGAAGCGTTGCTGCCGGGGAAGATCAGCGATCATCCGCTAAGGTGGAAGAATCACGACTATTGGCCGCAGCGACAGGTGGGACCGGGATGGAAGCCGATTTGGCGGATGACGCACACATCCCACTGACCGCGACTCCCGGGCCGGCTGTGGCCGCGCCGCTTTGTCCTCGTTGCGGAATCCTCATGGTTCAGCGAACCGCCCGACGCGGCGCTAATGCAGGGGGGAAGTTCTGGGGATGCCCTCGGTATCCGGATTGCCCCGGCATTCGCCAGATGTCCTGATGCCGCGGGCGGGAACAATTGTCAATAAATCCACAGGCGTGATGCGATCCGGTCCGTCGCGACGTGAGCAAGGGCTGCCGAATAAGAGTCGTAAAGTCATTTCTTAAATGGCTTTATATTGAAATAACGCTTTCGGGAGAGAAAATCGACCCTCGACCCTTCTCTGGCGGGGTGTATGTTGGTAAACTGTGGAGAATCAAGGTATTTCGGCCCCGGCTCTGTGGAAGAGGGTCGGGTGGCCGATGGGCGATCCGCCGCCCGCCATGAAGTCCGGCCGCGTCCGGCTCGAGGCTGGCAGGCTGATGATTGCGGGGGACGGCTGACTGGGCCGGGCGTAGACTTTGCCGTGCCGGCCTTTCCCGGGGTTCGGCTTTCACTGTGGTCGTCCAGCGTGGCGGAATCGCATTGCGGGCGGATTGTCGATTCGATGCTCCCGCCTGTTTGGTGTTCCCCGACATGGAGGTCTGATCTTGCGACTGGCCAAACTGACCCTGAGCGGTTTCAAATCCTTCGCCGATAAAACGGAGATCGCGTTCGATGCCCCGATCATCGGCATCGTCGGTCCCAATGGCTGCGGCAAGAGCAATGTTGTCGATGCGATCAAGTGGGTATTGGGCGAGCTCAGTCCCAAGAGTCTGCGCGGCGATTCGATGACGGACATGATCTTCAACGGTTCGGCGACGCGCCGGCCATCGGGCATGGCTTCGGTCACGCTGCACTTTGACAATCGGGATCGTCGCCTGCCGCTGGAGATGGATGAGGTCGCGGTGACGCGCCAGCTCTTCCGGGATGCCACCAGCGAGTACATGATCAATCGCAAGCGGGTTCGGCTCAGGGACATCCGCGATCTGTTTTTCGATACCGGCATCGGCACCGATGCTTATGCCATCATCGAGCAGGGCAAGGTTGACCTGCTGCTACGCGCCAACGCCCAGGAGCGCCGCGAGATTTTCGAGGAGGCGGCGGGCATTTCACGCTTCAAGGCGCGCCGCAAGGAAGCCCAGCGCAAGCTTGACCGCATCGAGCAGAATCTCACCATCGCAAGAACGCGGCTGGAAGACCTTGAGCGCCGGTTGCGAAGCGTCAAGGCCCAGGCCGGCCGCGCCCGAAGCTATCAGGAGATGTCCAATCGCCTTCGCGAGTTGAGGCTTGAACTGGCGATGGCCGAGCACCATCGGCTCACCACGCAACGAAGCGGGCTGGATGAGGAGCTTCAGCAGGTCGAGGCCGACCGGAACCTGGCCCAGCGCCACCTTGAGAATCTGGACGGCCGATTGGCCGATGTCCGTCAGGAGCGCGACGGAGCGATCACCGCCCTCGGCCAGGCCGAACAGCAGCACATCCAGCAGAAATCACGGCTCGAGAAAGCCGAGCAGCGTCGTGAGTATGCCGGAAAATCCCTGGTTGAACTGGATGAAGAGGTTGAGCGTCATGCCCAGAGCATGAAGTCGATCCAGCAGCGTCATGAGGAGCTTGAGGCCGAGCTTGCCGGTGAGCGGCGGGGGCTTGAGGAGCTCGAGTCGCGAAGGCGGGACCGGGCCGCGGAGCTTAGCCGGGTTCAGGAAGCCGATCGCGCGATGCGGCAGCAGTTGGCCGAACTGGCCGCGCGGATCGAGGAAGATAAGGCCGAGGTGGTCGGGCTGCTGCGTCAGACGGCGGTGCTGAATAATCAGGTCGAATCGCTGGAGCGCTTCGAGAAGACGCTTCAGGGGCAGCGTGAAAACTCAAGCGCTCGCGGCGCTGAGATCGACCAGGAACTGGAAACGCTCGAGATCGATCACACCAAGGCCCGGGGCCTTCACGAGGAGAACGAAGCCGAGCTGGAGTCGAACACCGTCAAACTGGATGCGGTGAACCAGGATCTGAACCGGCTTGATGAAGATCAGCGCACCGTGACCCACCGGCTGGGTGAACTGCGTGAGCAGCGCTCGGGGATGGCCAGCCGTCGAGATCTGCTTCAGGAGTTGGAGGATCGGCGCGAAGGGTTGAGCGATCCGGTCCGCGCGTTGCTTGAGCTTCCCGAGGAAGAACGCCAGGCGCTTGGCGGACTTGAACTGGTTGCGGACCTGGTCGAAGCCGATGTCGCCGATGCCGCACTGGTCGAGGCGGCGCTGGGTGAATATGCCCAGTGCCTGATCGTCCACGATGGTTCGGCGGTCGAGCGCATCAGCCGGATGCAGCTCAAGGGCCGGGTTCCGCTGTTGATCGGCGATGGCCGTCGAGTGACGATCGCCGATGGCCGGGTGGTCGGCGATACGGCGGGGCATGGGCAAGGTGAGCCACTGGCGTTGGATGCCGGTCGCAGGCACGGGTTGGAGCCGGTTCTGGGTCGCATGCGGATACGACCTCACGCCCGCGCGCTGATTCAGCGGCTGCTGGCCCGGAGCTATTTCGTCGGCAGCCTGGCCGGAGGGCTGGCATTGTCGGCGGCCGATTCCGAGATCGCCGCGCTGCGTCTGGTGACCTTGCGGGGCGAGTTGATCCATGGTGATGGCCGGATTCATGTCGGGCCAACCGGCTCGGGTTCCGGTGATGGTCTGATCCAGCGGCGAAGCGAACTGGCGATGTTGAATCGTCAGTTGGTTGAGATCGATCAGTCGATCGAAGAGGACCAGCGCACGCTTGCCGGCCTGGGCGACCGGGTCAACGAACTGGCCGGCATCTCGCGCGATCTTCGTCAGGCGCTGCACGAATGCCAGAAACAGCGGATCGCATTGGGCAATCGGCTGGAGAACCTGTCCGACCGCATCGAGCGGCTGAACCGGGAAAAGCCCGTGGTCGCGGCGGAGCTGGCGCGTCTGGATGAGCAGTTGGCCGAATCGGCCGAACAGAAGGCCGGCCACCTGGCATCCATCGAGCAGTTGCGAACGGAAAGCGCATCGCGCGAGGCGGAACTGGAATCGCAGCGCAAGCGGCTTGATGAGCTTCGCGCCGAGGCCGAGAGCTCGCGCGAGCGGGTGACGGCCGTGCGCATCGAGGTGGGGCGTCTGGATGAGCAACGAGCCTCGGCGCAGCGTCAGTTGCGTTCGATGGAAGTGGCCCTGGCCGATCTGGATCGCCGCAGGAGCGGCCTGGAAGAGCAGGCGCGCGGCCACAGCGCGCGGCGAACCGATCTGGAAGCCGCCCGATCCGAAGCCATCGAAGAAACCCGGCTGGCCGATCGGGAAATCGCGCGCTGGGCCGGCGAACTGGAAGAAGCCCGTGAGCGACGGGAACGGCTGGATGCGGACCTGAAGGAATTCGAAGGCCTGTCGACCTCGACCCGACAGGAGTTGGAAAAATCCGAAGCGGCGCTCCACAAGCTGGAAATCCGCCAGCGGGAGCTGGAACTGAAGGAAGAATCGCTTCGCCAGCGCGCTATCGAGCAGGTCGGGGTGGACCCGGCCGAAACCTACGACCCGGCGAACCCGCCGGATATCGAAAACTTCGACTGGCGGCAGGTCAACAGTGAGATCGACCAGCTTCGCCAGCGGCTGGACCGTCTGGGCGGTGTGAACCTCGAAGCCATCGCCGAGCAGGAGCAGCTTGAAGCGCAGATCGAAGACCTTGGCGGCCAGGTCCGTGATATCGAAGAGGCGCGTGACAAGCTTCAGGAACTGATCGACGAGATCAATCAGACCTCGCGACAACGGTTCAGTGAGACTTTCGATCAGATTCGCGAGTACTTCGCCGGGCAGGATGGCATGTTCCGGCGGCTGTTCGGTGGTGGGCGCGCTGATGTGCAGCTTCAGCCGATCGATGAAGCGGGCACGATCGATGTGCTGGAGAGCGGCATCGAGATCATCGCCAAGCCGCCGGGCCTTGAGCCGCGCGTTCTCTCGCTGCTCAGCGGCGGACAGCGGGCGATGACGGCCATTGCGCTGCTCTTGAGCGTCTTCAAGGCCAAGCCTTCGCCGTTCTGTGTGCTCGATGAGGTGGATGCGCCGCTGGATGATGCCAATGTCGATCGGTTCAACCACATCGTGCGCGGCTTCCTCGATCAGAGCCACTTCATCATCATCACGCACAACAAGCGGACGATGGCATCGGCGGACGTGCTCTTCGGCATCACGATGCAGGAGCGCGGCGTATCGCGCCGCGTGAGTGTCCGCTTCGACCAGGTACACAGTGATGGCGCTGATGTGAAGCTGGACCGGGAAGTCGAACTGGCCGATGAACCACAGGCCGCCGAGCAAGCCATGGAACCGGCCGTTGAAGGCATCGCCGCGCGGTCCGGGAATCACGATCGGGACCGAAGCGCCGCGGACATCGGTGAGATCGAGGATGTGCCCGATCAGGAAGCTGATCAACGCGAGCCGGCCGCGTTCTCCAACGATGGCCAGATCGTCGCGGCCTCGTCCGATGGGCATCCGTGAG
>JAFIFY010000155.1 GCA_020831765.1 Phycisphaeraceae bacterium
GCCCGGCAGCACCAGCAGCCGCTCGTGCTCTGGCGTGATGGCCGGATCGTCGAGGTCATGCCCGACGATCTGCCGCCGCGGCCGGAGGAAGCGCCACGGCAGAAACAGGAAGGGAGGGACCAATGAAATTCGGCGAGCCACGGTCACCACGTGACGAAGCCCAGGAACTCGTGTACAGCGCGATGGAGTCGGGCGATGAGCGGAAGGCAGCGAAGTTCTGCCGGCGGGCGCTGGAGATCTACCCCGACTGCGTGGATGCTCTCAGCCTGCTCGCGGACCTCGAGTGCGATGTGCTGAAGGATTACGTCCCGGCGAAGCGGAAAGCGGTCGAGGCCGGTCGGCGCGACTTGGGCGAAGATTACATCCAGCGGATGAAGGGCGAGTTCTGGCTCGACATCGACACCCGCCCATACATGCGCGCACTGGCGGGGCTGGCCGATGCGCTGCTGCAGTGGGGCCAGCCCGAGCACATCGACGAGGCGATCGGAATCTACGAGCAGATGCTCGAGCTCAACCCCAACGACAACCAGGGTGTCCGCGACCCGCTGGCGGCTTGCTACCTTCAGCGCATGCGTTACCACGACGCGGCCGAACTGCTCAAGCGGTACGAGGACGACTGGATGGCGGTGGCGAGTTGGGCGCGGGTGCTTCTGGCTTACGCGACCGGAGATGAAGACGAGGCGGCCATGCTCCTCAAGGAGGCGCGGGAGCAGAACCCGCACGTCGAGCTGTATCTGACCGGCAAGAAGCGCCGGCCGCGCACACGCCCCGGCTCCTACTCGCCTGGCGAGGATACCGAGGCCGTCTTCTGTGCCGACACGCTGTGGGAGGCGTGGAAGAAGCACCCCGAGGCCAAACGCTGGGTGAAGGAGCGGTGTGCCGCGGAGAAGGTGGGCGGCGAAGCGCTGCCTACCAGCGATGACCAACTCGATGTCGGGGAAGATTCGGCGCCGGAAGAATCTCTGCTTTTTCCGATCGAATCGGATGGACCAGGCAGAAACGATCTCACGGCGCTGAAAGGCGAGGTTCCCGAGGCCTACCGGGACCGGTTCGATGCGATCGCCGAACGAACGGACGCGTTCTGTGACAGACACCTGAACGATGAATACAAGCAACTGGCCCGGGAGATGGCAACGTCGATCTGCCAGAAGGGCTCGCCGGTCCTGAAGGGCAAGCCCGAGGGCTGGGCCGCTGGTGTGATCCATGCGTTGGGCCAAGTCAACTTCCTGACCGACCCGAGTCAGGCTCCGCACATGAAATCCGAGGAGATCGCCAAGAGCATCGGCGTTTCCCCGGCCACGATGCAGGCCAAGGCGAAGATCATCCGCGAAGGGCTTGAACTGATGCCGTTCCACCCGGACTGGTCGCTGCCGAGCAGACTGGACGACAACCCGCTGGTCTGGATGCTGGTGGTCGATGGGATGGTCGTCGATATCCGCACGGCGCCGCGCGAGGCACAGGTTGCGGCTTATGAGGAAGGACTCATCCCCTACATCCCGGCGGACCGCGATGAGTCGTGATCCGCGAGCCCGGATGCTGGAGCGGCTGGTCAACGGCCCGCCCGAGCCCAAGCCGATCCGCTACGCCATCCACACCCGCCAGTCCGTCGAGAGACTGGCGGATTGCTCCTCGTGCGAAGCCCAGGTCCATCCCTGCCGCGACTTCGTCAACGCTTTCAATGATCCACGGCTTTCGCTGGTGCGGACAGCGTTTCGATGACGAGGGACAGTCCGGCGTAACACTCGATCGACCGGCCATGCGTAAGTTGCGCAAGATCATCGACCTCGGCGGCATCGACCGGATCTACGCCGTGGCGCTGGGCAGGGTGACACGCAGCATGCTCGATGCCATCGTGCACCTTGACGAGTTTGACAAGGCAGGCGTGGATGAGCATTTCGTCCTTCAATCCGAGTTGATTTTCGGCGCGCAAGGCCGCTTCCTTAGACACGTGCTTGCCACCTTCGCCGAGTTCGATCGCGACATGATCGCCACCCGGATCGCTTAAAGCCGTGCCTACCTCAAGCAGCATGGCCGACGCCTCACGGGCAAGGTGCCCCACGGCTACGACGCCGACTCAACCACCAAGCAACTGACACCCAACCCGACGGAGGCACCGCGCGTGGCGGCCATCTTCGAAAGGGCCGCACGCGGCGAATTGCGCAACCAGATCCAGTGGCCGCGCGTGCGGGTGGGTCGGTTGAGTACGACCAATGCTTACCATCAGTGAAATCGTTGATCTTGCGGCACGCCACGGGCTGGCATTGGACCAGTCATCGGTCTCAATCAATTCCTCGGGATTGGATTTTCTGGCTGTGTTCGCGGCGGATGAAAAGGGGGAAAGTTGGGTTCTGCGGATTCCGCGTCGTCCGGATGCAGCCCATCGGGCCCAGAAGGAGCGGCGGATTCTCGACCTGGTCGCTCCGTGTCTGACTGTTCAGGTTCCCCGCTGGGAGATTGTCTCCGAGCGGATCATCGCCTACCGCAGGCTTGAGGGCCATCCGGCGGCCACCATTGACATGGAGGCCAAGGCCTATGTCTGGCGAATGGATGAAAAGAATGTCGCGCCTGCCTTTGAGCGATCCCTGGCCCACACGCTGGCGGAATTACACCGCGTGGAGGCTGGCAAGGCGGTGGATGCCGGTCTTCGAGTGCTGCTGCCTGGGCAATTGCGGAAGGATATGCATGAGAGGATGCTCCGCACCCGGATGGAGTTTGGCACAGGCGACGATGTGTGGCAGCGCTGGCGGGCCTGGTTGGCCAATGACTCGATATGGCCCGACTACAGTGTGCTGGTGCATGGCGATCTTCATGCCGGCCACATCCTCATTGACCGCACGGCGAGCGTAACGGGCATTATCGACTGGACCGAGGCGATGGTGGGCGATCCAGCCATCGACTTTGCGGGATATCTGACCACCTTCGGTGATGAAGCCACCGGGCGATTCATTGCGGCTTATCAGGAAGCCGGCGGGCGGGTCTGGCCGGGAATGTTTGAACATATCGTGGAGATGAACGCAGCCAGTGGAGTGTTCCTCGCCGAGTTTGCCATGACTTCCGGCTTGGAAGAGTACCGCCAGATGGCCCGACAAGCCCTTGGCGTTGCCAAGCAAGGGCCGGGATAGGCGATCAAGCCCGCTCTTGCCGATCCTGCCGCGGCACAGCCACCGAGTCCTCGGCAAACCTTGTTTCCGCTGGTTGTCCGCCGGATGACCATTGGCGACGATTCGGAGTCACCACGCCGTCATCTTGCCCCATCCCCAGCGCCGCCGCACGATCCCCTGAAATCGTCGGTCCGAATCGCTAACATGGCCGGTGTGAAGCGACTGGCAGGACCTGAGGATGTTTCGGCTCTCGTCGATGCGCTCGGCGATCAACTCTGTACGTTGGCGGGGGCGGGCGAATCGTGTTGCCTGGTGGGAATTCGCAGCCGTGGGGATGTGCTGGCCCAACGGCTGGCGGCGCGGCTGAAGCCGGGGCATGTGGGCACGCTGGATATCACCCTCTACCGGGATGATTTATCCGAGATCGGCAATCAGCCGGTGGTGCGGCCGAGTCATATTGATTTCGCCGTCGATGGCCGCGACCTGGTGCTGGTTGATGATGTGATCATGACCGGGCGGAGCATCCGGGCCGCGATGCAGTCGATCATGGATATCGGTCGGCCGCGCAGAATCTGGCTGGCGGTGCTGGTGGATCGAGGTGGGCGGGAACTGCCGATCGCGCCGGATTTCATCGGGTTGGACCTGCGCGGCGAATCGAGCATCGCGCCGGGGTCGCGCATCACCGTGCAACTGACCCCGACCGATCCTGAAGATGCCATCCTCCTGGCCGACTCACCGGCCGGAACCTCACCCCGCATCGGTACGGAGCCATCATCCGCATGACCGACGATGCCGACTATCGCTGGAATCATCGCCACATCCTGGCGATCGAATCGCTCAGTGCCCGGGATATTCGATTCATTCTGCGAACGGCGCGCGGCCTGGAAGAGGTCAGCACGCGAAGCGTCAAGAAAGTGCCGGCGCTGCGCGGCCGGGTGGTGGCCAATCTCTTCTTCGAAGATTCCACCCGAACACGCGTCAGCTTCACCCTCGCCGCCAGCCGGCTCTCGGCCGATGTCGTCGATCTCTCGGGCAAGGGCTCGAGCGTGGCCAAGGGCGAAACGCTCACCGATACCGGCCGCACCATCGAGGCCATGGGCGTGGATGCCATCGTTGTGCGGCACAGCCTCTCGGGCGCTGCCCTCTCGCTCAGCCGCGCGGTCGCGTGCAGCGTCATCAACGCCGGTGATGGCCAGCACGAGCACCCCACGCAGGGGCTGCTGGATATCTACACCATCGCCCGCCGGCTTGGAAGGGACGATTTCGACCTCTCCGGCCTCACGGTGGCCATCGTTGGTGATATCGCTCACAGCCGGGTGGCGCGTTCGAACGTACACGGGCTGCTCAAGCTCGGGGCCAAGGTGATCCTGGTCGGCCCGCCGACCCTCCTGCCGCGCGGCCTGGCGGACCTGGGCTGCGAGCTGGCCCATCGATTCGATGATGTCCTGCCGCGCATCGATGTGCTCAACATGCTGCGGATTCAGTTCGAGCGAATCGGCAGTCAGCAGTTTCCCAGTGTGCGCGAGTATGCCCACTTCTACGGGCTGAACCGACACCGGCTGCGCAAGGCGCGGCCGGATGTGCTGGTGATGCACCCCGGCCCGATGAACCGCGGCGTCGAGATCGACTCGGACGTGGCCGATGGGCCGCAATCCACCATCCTGCAGCAGGTCACCAACGGACTGGCCGTGCGCATGGCCTGCCTGTTCCTCGTAACCTCCGCGGCCCGAACATGACCGACCCCGCCCACTCAACCCCCAATCCAGCACCCGGAACCCCCGGAACGCCCGCAAGCGCCCCGGCATCCATCGGCGACGGTGATCTCCACACCCGGCCCGGCCTGCTGCTGGTTATCTCCGGGCCGTCGGGCGTGGGCAAGACCACCATCGTGCGCTACATCCTCGAACATATGGATGTGGTTTTTTCCGTCTCGGTGACCACGCGCAGCCCCGGTCCGAATGAAGTTCACGGTCGCGATTACCAGTTCATTTCCGATCAGGAGTTCGATCAACTCCGCGAGGATGGGGAGCTTCTGGAATGGGCCGAGGTGTTCGGCAATCGATACGGCACACCTCGCCGGCCGGTGAGGGATGCGGTGGAGCGCGGCCGGCTGGTGCTGCTTGAGATCGATGTGCAGGGTGCGATCCAGGTCCGGCGGGCGATGCCCGAGGCCAGGGGCATTTTCATTCTGCCGCCGGATGAGCCGACCCTGCTGCAGCGGCTGCGCGACCGCAAAAGAGAGGACGAGGCGACGATCCAGCGGCGTTTTTCCGAGGCCAAGCGGGAGATCGCCCAGGCGCAGGCCTCCTCGGCGTATGATGCGTTTATCGTGAACGATGACCTCGATCGCGCCCAGTGCCAGGCGGTGGAGCGGATCGAGAGCTGGCTGGCCGAAGCGCGGAATGGCGATCCGATGCCCGGCCGGCGGCACGGCGGAACACAGGGATGATTAATCGCGCCATATTTCTGGACAGGGACAACACGATCATCCAGGCCATGGCTGATCGCTCCGATCCCGAGCAGGTGTCGCTGATCAAGGGCGCGGCCAGCGCCATCGCCTCGCTGCGCGGGCTGGGCTATCGAATCATCGTCATCACCAACCAGGGCGGAGTGGCGCGAGGCGAACTGACCGAGGAAGATGTCGAGAAGGTCAACCAGCGAATCGATGAACTGGTCCGACAGACCAGTAACACGCGGATCGATCGCTTCTACTACTGCCCCTACGACCCCAAGGGCAAGGTCGAGCGGTATCGCAAGGACCACCCCTGGCGCAAGCCGCAGCCGGGCATGATTCTCCATGCCGCCAATGACTTCAAGGTCGATCTCAAGCAGTCGTGGACCGTGGGGGACAGCCTGCACGACATTGAAGCGGGCATCGCCGCCGGCACGCGAACGATCCTGATCCAGACCTCAGCGCGAAACGCCGCGCAGGGGTCCGCGGCCAGATCGCCCTACGCTTCAGGGCGAACAACACCGCGCCGGGCGGGGGCTGAAGTTGGCGGAGAAGCGCCGGCGGGGCGGGGGGAGGTGGACCTCTCCGGGCCGGTGGCGCCTCCTTCGACAACGCTCTCGGCATCTCCCGAACCCGCGTCCGAAAGCGACCGGCCGGACAGCGACAAGATCATCGAGCAGGCGCGCAAGGCCGGCGTGGATTTTGTCGCGCGGAGCCTGACCGAGGCGGCGCGGCTCATCGCCCAATCGCGCCGGCCCGATACCTATGAACCGGTCAGGACCAGCCCGGCCAATGCCCCGGCCAGAACGATGCCCGCCGCGCGAGCCAGCGCCGACACCAAAGCCGAGTCGGCAAGCGCCGCTCCAGCCAAGGCCAAATCACCGCCCGCGGCCGATGCCCCGGTGGCGGAACAGGAGAAGACCACACCGGACCGACCTGGTCCGGAAGCGACCGATGCCAAGTCATCGGAGGCTGCTGAACCCGCCGCGGCCAAAGCGCATCAGCCCGGGGAGGAGACCAAGGTCGGAACGTCCGCGCCAGCCGCCGCGCCCAGGCGGGCCCGTGCCGAAACCCGAGCGGCAAAGTCAGCGCCGGCCGGTGAGGGTTCAACCGCCGCTGATGAAGCACCCGCAACGACCCGGGCCAGGAAGGCCACATCGACACCGACCGATTCACCCGACCCATCAAAAGGCTCTGGTGAGCCGGATGGCGACAATAAAGGCGAGAAGCCCAGCGCATCGGAAGTTGAACACACCGAAGCGAAGAGCGAGCCACCCGCCGGCAAAGCACGCGCGCGGCCAACGCCGGCCGAATCATCGCCAGCGACCGATGCCAGGGTCGATGAGCCTGTGGCCGCGCCCGTCGAGGCGCTGCGCTCCGCCGCATCAAGCCAAGCGGCCGCCAGACGGGTCGATCAAGCCGCAAAGTCGCCGGCCCCGGCGGATGCGGCAACTGAACCGGCGGTCGCGACTCCCGCGACAGCCGTCTCCGAAAGCACCACGGACGCCTCAACCGCGGATCGCATTGATCAACCCGTGCAAGTTCCCGGATCGGCGGCCGCCGGCACCGGCTCGGATCAAACCGCGACCAGGCCCGCATCGGACACCGATGACCCCGAACACGGCCAGGATCAGCCCGGCCGCCCCGGGATACGCGCCCGGTTGATCCCCGCCGAGCAGACCCTGCGTGAAATCCTTCAGGAGATCCGCCACGGACGCGAGGACTACTCAGAGTTCACCTGGCTTCATGCCGTGGCCCTGTTCATCCAGTTGCTGGCCATCGTCTGTATCGCGGCGGGTTTGATGCTGGGCGTTGGCGGAGAGGATTCGCTCTTCTGGCGGTGGGCGGGCGTGGGCATCTTCTGCCAGTTGATGGTGATCGCCGTCCTGCTGTTCCGCCGCGAGAAATAGCCCCCGGAACCGCCCCCGGAAGTGCCCCGGAACCGCATCCGTCGAGTGTAGCTTCGGGGCAGGCCGGCTCCGTGTCGTCTCGGAACGCGAAAGGGTCAGCCGTGTAAACCCAGCGCTGCCGGATGCAGGCGGCGCAAGCGCGGCGACTGGAGCAAGCAACCCATGCGGATCGGATTCTTTGCTCACCATGTCGCGGCCGAAGGCGGAAGTAGCGCAGCGCTGCTGGGCCGCCTTGCCGCCGAGCTTGCCGAGCAGGGGCATTCGGTGTCGCTGTATCTCGAGGTGTGGCCCGGCGGGATGC
>JAFIFY010000158.1 GCA_020831765.1 Phycisphaeraceae bacterium
CTCAAACGCCATCGGCGTTTTCACATGCACTTTATTCCTACAAGTAGTTCGTGGCTGAATCTCATCGAACGCTGGTTCGGCCGCATCACCCAGGACCGTATTCGACGCGGAGCCTTCCGCAGTGTGCCGCAACTGATCGAAACCATCAACCAATACATCGATACGAACAATGCGAATCCCAAGCCGCTGGTCTGGACCGCGACAACCGAAAAGATTCTCGCCAAAGTCAGCCGCGCTCGCGATGTCCTGGATAATGGGCCAACAGCGTGACTCACTACAGTAGTACGACCCTCGATCCACGGACGGCGATCCGCGGGCGGCGCATAGGACAGCTCTGATTCCGGGCGCACCCTCGATCCGGTGGCCGGGCGGTGCTCAGCGGCGCAGCGGTCCGAGGGCGATGTGCGCTGCCAGTTCACGAATCTTGTAGAACAGCTTCTGCGACATCGCCGTCACTTCATCGTGAAGCTGATGCACCATTTCATCATCCAGCTCGATTTCCGGAACCTCCTCAAGCGCCTTGATCACGGCCAGGGCCTTGTAGGAAACGTCGATGTACGGTTCGGTCCGGGAAGAATGAGCGGCAACGTCGAGGCCAGCACTACGATCAGCCATTTTCGGTATTCCTGAATAAAGGGACAAAGTTCGTTGCGCCCGAAGGCGATGTCGTGGTCGGTTCTACGCATGACCCTGATCGGGTGGAGGCTTACCCCGGCGGTTCACTTCATGGAGCCGGAGCGCCGGTCCATCGTGTCTTGGCCAGCGCGATGCCTGGCCGCGCCGCGGGACTTTGCCAGAGCCGACCAACCAGTTATTTTTTCGGCCGGTTCCTGAAAGTCACTGCAATTTCAACGCACGCGGCGGGGGCGAACATCGGAACGACTCGAGTTCGCGCATTCGCTAAACCCCCCATTTTGCCCGAATTCCAGGATTCGTCAATTCAGCACAGCCGCCTTCGGATCGCGGCGTCCCGAATCCGGTCGGGAATGATGTTCAGCAACCGGATCATCATCCCCACACCGCGGCCGACCGGGTAGCGTGAGCGGGGCCGGCGAGCGGTCAGGGCATGAACCACCGCCCGGCTGACCTTCTCCGGCGCGTCGGCCCCGGCTGCCGATCGATCAACCTCCCGGCCGACCCGTTCCAGCATTCGACCGTAGTAAGCCAGGGCTTCCGGTGAGGCGTCCTTGAGCCATCGGTCCCGGGTACCCAGCGATTTTCGCCAGAGGGGCGTGCTGATCGGGCCCGGCTCCAACAGGCTGACGAAGATGCCCGCCTCGTGCAGCTCGACCCGGAGGCTGTCGGACAGGGCTTCGAGGGCGAACTTGCTCATCGCATAGGGGCCAAGCAGGGGCGCGGCGACCCGCCCGCTGATCGAACCGATGTTGACGATTCTCCCTTTTTCTCGACGCAAGAGCGGCAGGCAGGCCTGAGTCACGCCCAGCAGACCCACCACATTGACCTCGAACTGTTGGCGAAGCTCATCGAGGTCGATGTGTTCCAGTGGGCCGGCGACGACGATGCCGGCGTTATTCACCAGGCCTTTCAAGCCGGAGAGTCCCCGATCGGTGAGCCACGCCTTGATTTGGGTTACGGCCCGCCTTCGGGAATCATCGCTGGTGACATCCAGGTCGAACCAGCCCACTCGCTGACTCAATGGGCCACAGGCGGTGGCCGCGACTTTCGAATCCCTCGCCGTCGCCGCGATATGCCATCCCATCCCGTCCAGACACCGCACCAGGTGTTGCCCGATGCCGCTGGAGCATCCTGTTATCAACGCGGCGGGCGGTTCTGGCACCTTCCTGGCTCCTGATTCAAGTGGGTAAACCCGCCCAACAGGCTACCTTCGCCAAGCGGTGACGTGAACCCGCGGTCGGCATGCGCTGACCAGCAGGCCGTGAAATGTGGAAAAAGCCATCAGCGCCGAGCATCATCCCCGCGATGCGCGGGAACCGAAAACCGCACCCGGTGATCCATTTCGCCGGCTCTGATCGTTGCCGCGACCTGCCCACGCTGAAGGTTGAGCGTGCCCTCAATCCGCCCGGACTCGCGATGACGGGCATCGAACAACATGCCGCTGAAGGGGATATCGCTTGCGGCGGTCATGCCCGCCGTCGCCTCCCATCGGAGTTCCTCGACACGCAGCAGGCCGCCGTACTCGCGTTCGCTCCAGTCGCGTATCTCCGCCTGCAGCCCGCTGATGACCTGACTGTCCACCCGCCGGATCTGATCGCGGATGCTCGCGCTTTGGCCCAGCGTATTGATCGCCTGGTAGATCGCCAGTCCTCCAAAGCTGACCAGGGCCACGATCATGGCCAGACGAAAAACCGGCGGGCGGGACTGTTTCGAGGCTTTTCGTGATGAAGGCCCCATATCCCCCTGCGTGGATGATGCACGGCCAGCGCTGGTCAACGCCGCCAGGGGTCCGTGATCGTGCTCATCATCCTGACTGAGTAGTTCATGGCCGCTCGTGCTTCCCGGTTCGGTGGCCAGTTCATAGGTGCCGTGGTCGGCCGGCTCCCGCTTTGCGGCGGCATCGTCATCCTGGCCCGGAAGCTCGGTCATCAGCCGAGTCTCCACCAATTCCAGCTTCACTTCATCATCATCCGGCGGTCGCACCAGTGAGCTGTCCCAGAGTGATGGCACACTCACCCAGTCACCGCATTTGCGGCAACGGAAAGACTTTCCGGCATGGACCTGCTTTACGCGATACTGCGACCGGCAGGTGCAGGTGACGACAAGCTGTTCGCTTGATCGGCCATTGGGATGTTTGGGCATGGTGTTGATGCTCATCATATCGGCCCGCCGAGGTCAAATGATCATCGGCGCTCTCCGCGGGCCCGCGGCAATCCATCTCGCTTTTCACGGGGATGGAGCGAGAAGCGGGTTCATCGCCGCTTCATCGACTGCCGCTAACTGGATATTTCGGTATAACACACACTGCGGGTTGATCTTATCCTAACCAAGCATCCTCACAAAGTCCCTTGCGACCCTCCCGGCGATGTCCAGTTCACGCCCTTCCAAACTGCGGTTTCCCGCCTCCATGCGCATGAGCGGTGCATTGGCCTTTGCCCGCGTCTTTAGGCGCGGCAAACGTCGGCTGGCGGGCCCATTACACTTCTTTGCCCTTCCGAATGATAAGGCGTACGTACGAATCGGGCTATCGGTTTCACGTCGCGTCGGCTCGGCCGTTGAGCGTCATCGAATCAAGCGGCTCCTGCGCGAGGCACTGAGGCTGGACCAGCATGTTCTGCCGTCGGGCTACGATGTCATTGTCAAGGTCCGCCCGCACCAGGCTTTGAGCCTGGAGGAGTATCAGGCATTGTTCCGCCGCGCTTTGGAGCAACTTGATGCTCAGTGGCGTCGGGCCTCCGATTCTGGGCGCGGGGATCGTGCATGAACCCAACAAGACCCGCTCAACCCGACCATGCGGCACAACGGGCCTCGGATAAGGCACCCGAAACGGCGATCGGCCAAACCGACGGGATGGATCACGTGGGCCGTTGCGGGACGGATCCCTTACTGGTCCGGGGAGTTCGCACGTTGGGCGTGTGGACGGTGCTCGTCATCGTCTGGGGTTATCGCTTCACACTGGGGCCGTTCATCGGTGGGTACTGCCGATTTGTGCCGTCGTGCAGCCAGTACATGCTCGATGCCACCAGAAAATACGGACCTGTTCGCGGTGTGATCAAGGGGGTCGGACGAATTCTTCGCTGCCATCCATGGGGCGGGCAGGGCCATGACCCTGCTTGATACCGCATTTCGGGTAGTTCAAGGCTCCTCATCCAGCAGCACATCCAGAACCTGCTCGCCGTACCGCTTGAGTTTCTGCTTGCCCACGCCATGGATACCGGCCAGTTCATCCAGCGATCGGGGTTGAGCCATGACAATCTCGGCCAGCGTCCGATCGTGGAAGATCACATAGGGCGGCACGTTCTGGGCGCGGGCGATCTTCAGGCGGGCTTCCTTAAGCCGATCGAAAAGCCGGCGCTGCGAAGCGGATTGAAGTGCCTCGATGGCGGCGGGGGGCTTTTCGGCCGACTCATGACGTGATCGGTCCCCGGCTATCCGCCTGTTCGGCGGTTTCGCGGCGATCCGCATTTCAAAACGCCGTTCGCCTCGGAGCAACGGAATCGATTCGGCGGTGAGTTTCAACACGCCGAACTCGGGGTCCGCGCGAAGGTGACCCGACACGACAAGCTGGCGAAGGAGCATGATCCACTCACGGCGGGAGCGGTCTTTGCCGATTCCGAAAGTCGAGAGCAGGTGGTGTCGGTTGTGGAGAATTCGTTCGTTCTCAACACCCAGCAATACATCGGCGAGGTAGCCGGCACCGAAGGTCTGGTCGGTGCGGTAGATGCATGAGAGCGCCTTACGCGCCATTTCCGTGCCATCAATCCGTTCCGGCGGTGACGAGCAGGTGTCGCACCCATTGCATCGCCCGCCGTGCGATTCGCCGAAATATTCCAGCAGCACCTTGCGGCGACAGACGGCCGATTCGCAGTAGGTCAGCATCGCCTGAAGCTTGGCGCGTTCGATGCGCTTCTGCTCCGGCGGCGCTTCGGAGCGTTCGATGAACTGCTGATGCACCACCGCATCGGCGTAGCCATAGGTCATCCAGGCGTTGGCCGGCAATCCATCGCGTCCGGCACGCCCGGTTTCCTGGTAATACGCTTCCACGCTGCGGGGCAGGTCGAGGTGGGCCACGAACCGAACGTCCGGCTTATCGATGCCCATGCCAAAGGCGATGGTGGCGACCACGATCACGGAATCCTCCTGGCGGAACCGGTCCTGGTGGGCTCTGCGCGCGGCGGCATCCATGCCCGCGTGGTAAGGCACCGCGCTCAGGCCCTGGGTGCCCAACCAGGCCGCCGTCTCATCCACCTTCCGCCGCGACAGGCAGTAAACGATGCCCGAGTCGCCGGAGTGTTCGCCTTTGAGAAAATCAAGGAGTTGCTTCCGAGGGTTGAGCTTTTCCACAACCCGGTAGTGGATATTGGGCCGGTCAAAACCGCTGATGAACTGCTTCGCTCCGGTAAGGTCAAGCCTGGTGAGGATATCTTCGCGGGTGGTCGAATCGGCCGTGGCGGTCAGCGCCAGCCTCGGAACCGTGCCAAAGTGCTCACCCAAGCGACCCAGTTGCAGATACTCAGGCCTGAAATCGTGGCCCCATCGCGAGATGCAGTGCGCTTCATCCACGGCGATCAGGGCCAGATTCACGCGGCTGAGCAATTCAAGCGTGCGGGGCTGCATCAGCCGCTCCGGGGCGATGTACAGTAAGTCCAGCTCGCCCCGACAAGCGGCGGATTCGACCTCTCGAATCCCGGACAGGGTCAGCGTCGAGTTGATAAACTCCGCTCGGACACCAAGTTGCCTCAGTGCGCTGACCTGGTCCTGCATCAGCGCGATCAGTGGGGAAACGACAAGCCCCACGCCACGCCGGACAATCGCCGGAATCTGAAAGCACAGGCTCTTGCCCCCTCCGGTGGGCATCACCACCAGACAGTCACCCCCTTGGATGATGTGCTCGATCACATCTGCCTGCCGCCCCCGAAAACTCCGATATCCGAACACCTCACGCAGCACACGAAGTGCCGCCTCGTCACCACCCGGTCGTCCAGAACTAACATGCCGGTCCGAATCCATCGGTCCCATTATGCCAATCGGTGTGCCCAACGTCGGAGGCTTGGGCAAGCGTGTCTCAACTGGCCTTGGGGGGCGCGGCGGGGGCCGCCAATCCATGCGTCGCGAAAAGCCACCTTCAGGCCACCGAACTCGTCCCGATCAGGCGGACGGTCACGCTTCCATGCTGTTGAATGTAAAAGCGTTGCGGGCTATTCTGTCACCTCGACCACGAGGCCGGTAAGGTAGATCGGTTGCTCCTACTGCATGTTCAAACTGTCGGGTCATCGGAAGGCTGGGTTACCCTGGTCCTGTTTTATCTCTTTGCCGCGCTGTCGGGTGTTTCGGCCTGGGCATTGGTGCTCAGCCCCAACATCATCCGCATGGCCGTGTATCTGATGCTGACGCTGGCGGGGGTCGCGGGCATCTATTTTCTTCTTGGGGCTGAACTTCTGGCCGCCGTTCAGTTGATCGTGTACGTCGGGGGCGTCCTGATCCTGATCATCTTCGGCGTGATGCTGACCAGCCGGAACCCTTACCTGAACGTAGCCCCGCGAGGCGGGGAAATGGCCTTGGGGCTGGTGCTGGCGACCGTGCTTGCCGTCTTGCTGGCGGTTGCCGTACTGGCCGCAGGCCTGCCCGAAGCCGCCGCCGCGGCCCCGGATGATGATCGGTATGCCGTCCGCTGGATCGGCGCGCTTCTGTTGAGCCGGCATCTGATCGCGTTTGAAGTCGCGGCGGTGATTCTGCTGATCGTGATGATCGGGGCCGGCTATCTTGTCCGGCGCCGCATCAAGGCCAACCAAGCCGGGGCCACGGAAGGACGGTCTTGACCTCGGATGATGATCGGTCTGGCCCATTTCGTGATCCTTTCGGCGATTCTGGCCGCCGCGGGAATCGCCGTGATGCTGACCCGGCGAAACGCCTTGGGCATCCTGATCGGTGTTGAACTGCTGCTCAACGCCGGTGGGATCAATTTCGTGGCGTTCAATCGGCTGGCCCACGTCGGCACCGCGCCCGATGGGGCGCCGCTGATGGATGGGGTGGTCTTCACGTTTTTCATCATTGTCCTTGCCGCCGCCGAGGCGGCCGTGGCACTGGCCATATTCCTGAATTACTACAACACCTTCCGCTCGATCGATGTCGATCGAGCCAGTGAACTCAAAGGCTGAAGCACGGGCCGAGCACGCTGATTCATGGACGAAACGATTCTCACACTCCTGGTCCTCGCCATGCTGATGCCGCTGGCCGGCACCGTGCTCTTGCTCTGCGCCGGCCGGATGATCGGTGATCGGGCAGGCTGGGTGGCCACGTCGCTATTGGGGTTCTCCTTTCTGTGTTGTGTGACGATCTGGGGGATGTGGCCGGATCGAGGTCACCGGGTACTGGCCCTTTACAACTGGTTGCCGATCACCGCCGACGGCGCCGGCTTTCTTGAAGTGGGATTGTTTCTGGACAGCCTGGGCGTCGCGATGATGGCGATGGTCAGTGGCATCGCCGCCCTGGTTCACCTTTACAGCATCGGCTACATGCGGGGTGATCCCCGTTATACGCGCTTCTTCGCCTATCTTTCCCTGTTCACCTTTTCGATGATGGGCATTGTCATCAGCCCATCCCTGATCCAACTGCTGGTCTTCTGGGAACTGGTCGGCTTGACCAGCTATCTGCTGATCGGGTTCTGGTACGAGAAGCGCGCTCCCCAGCTTGCCTGCCGCAAGGCGTTCATCATGAATCGCGTGGGTGATGCCGGTTTTCTGATCGGCTTGGGCATTCTCTTCGCCCAGCTTGGTGGGCATCTGCTGCTTCCGGCGACCGAAGGCATGCTGATGGCCGACGGGAACCATATCAAGTCCATGATCGGCGCCCTGGCCGCGACGGAGGCGGCCGGTCAGGTCGCCTCCAGCCATGCGGGGCTCAATGACTGGCTTGGACTGGGTTCGACCGGGTGGCTGTCCCTGGCGGGGCTGGGGCTTTTCTGCGGCGCGGTGGGCAAGAGCGCGCAGTTTCCACTCCATACGTGGCTGCCCGATGCCATGGAGGGACCGACACCCGTTTCATCGATCGTCCATTCGGCGACCATGGTGGCCGCCGGTGTGTTCCTCACGGCTCGTATCTATCCGATCCTCACGCCCGAGGCGCGGCTGGTCATCGCCTCGATCGGGTTGATCACGCTGGTGATGGCGGCGCTGATGGCGCTGGTGATGACCGACATCAAACGGGTGCTGGCGTATTCGACGCTGTCGCAACTGGGCTACATGGTCGTGGCCCTGGGCGTGGGCGCATGGGGATATGCGCTCTTTCATCTGATCACCCACGCGTTTTTCAAGTGCTGCCTGTTCCAGTGCGCCGGCTCGGTGATCCACGCCGCCCACCACGAGCAGGACATGCGGCGATATGGTGGCCTGGGCCGGAAAATGCCCTGGACCGCGGCGGCGTTTGGCATTTGCGTTCTGGCGATTTCGGGCGCGGCGATTCCGCTGACGACGCTGGGGCTGAGCGGGTTTTATTCCAAGGATGGCATCATCGCCGGCGCCTTCAACTTCGGCTTTGGAATCAGCGGTCAATGGGCCCCGGGTTGGCTCTTCTGGTTCCTGCCCCTGCTGGTCGCATACCTCACGCCGCTGTACATGGCCCGCGCCTTCGCGTTGACATTCATGGGTCGGCCACGCGTTGAATCAGTTCATCAGCACGCCCATGAAGCGCCGCCAAGCATGCTGATTCCGCAATTGGCCCTGGCGGTCATGGCGATCATCTCCGGGTGGATGCTCTGGAAGCCGATGATCGAGGCAAGCCAGCCCGTGATGCAGGTCATGGGTATTCAGAGCTTCGCATGGCTCCATGAGCCGGGGAATCCGGGGATGAAGGCGGCTCATGCGTGGCTGCTGCAAGGTGCTGGATGGATCATTCCTCTGGCATTCGGATTGTGGTGGTATCGCGATGGATTGGGCCGCGCATCGCGCGTCGCCGAGTCGTGGGCGGTTCGTCCCATTCACCGGGCGCTGCTGAACAAGCTTTATTTCGATGTGGTTTATGACCGGTTGATCAGCGGCATGGTGGTTGCCCAGTCACGGATTTTGGACTGGATCGACCGCCGGATCGTGGATGGGTTGGTGAACCGCACGGCGCATCTGGGTTCGGACCTTGCGACGGCGACGGGTCGGTTCGATCGCGATGTGATTGATCGGTCGCTGGATGGCGCCGCCGAGTCGGTGTTGCAGGCCGGCGGTGTTCTGCGAACGACGCAGGCGGGTCGTGTCCGCATTTATGTGCTTGGAATCTTTGTGGCCATCCTGCTGGTCCTTATTGTGGTTCTGGCGTCGTTTCTTCCGATCTGGCGGGCGAGCGCTCCGTCCGCCGCGGCGACGGGACGTCCGGTGATCTGGACGTTTGAATCCGACTTTGTTTCCGGCCATCGCCATGCTTCCGGCTCGCTTGGCGATTCAATCCCATTCTCAGCCAAGGAGGAGTCCATCAACCCATGAGTCTCCTGCTGAATTTCATGATCTTCCTGCCCGCGATCGGCGGCCTTCTCTGTCTTGCCGCGCCGGGAGGCCGTCAGGCCCGAAGCCTCGCGTTCTGGGTCACCGTGGTGACGCTGGCCATGAGCCTGATGCTGGTGGCGGCATTTGACTATTCAGCCGCCGGGCCGCAGTTCGAAACGGCCGTGCCTTGGATCAGCGCGATCAACGTCGAATATCGAACCGGCGTTGATGGGCTGTCGCTGTCGCTGGTGGTGCTGACGACGGGATTGGCGTTGCTGGGGCTTCTGGCTTCGTGGAACATCGAGAAATCGCCGAAGGTCTATTTTTCGCTTTACCTGTTCCTGCTGACCGGCATGCTGGGCGTCTTCCTGGCGCTGGACCTCTTTCTCTTCTACGTCTTTTTTGAGATTTCCCTGGTGCCGATGTACTTCCTGATCGGCATCTGGGGTGGGCCACGCAGGGAATACGCGGCCATCAAGTTCTTCCTGTTCACCCTGGCCGGTTCCATCTGCCTGCTGATCGTGATGCTCGGTCTGTACCTGGTCACCCCGCAGGCCGTGGGCAAGAACACATGGGTCATGGTGGCTTCGAGCACCTCCAGCGATCGCGGCTCGGAAGCGGTTCCGGCGACGCTGGTCGATGAACGGGTGCGACGCATGTTCGCCGGCCCCCGCTTTGACCTGGAACGGTGGAATGAAGCCGCTGGAGATGAATCCGGGCGAGAACTGATCGACGCCCTCCGGCTCGATGATCGCTCTGAATCCACCGAGGCGGTAAAGGCGGTGCTGGCCGAGCAGCTTCGGCTTCGGGGCGAGGCGGGCTTGGGACAATGGCTTGCGGAGTTCACGCAGGCGGTCCTGATCGAGGGTCGCAAGCCGTTGGCGCTTCCAGTGGAGGTCGGTGAAGCGAACTTGGACGATCGATACTGGTCGGTGCTGCTGGTCGATCAGGCCCGGGGCGGGCGCTATTGGGTCTTTGCGCAGTGGGCGTTCTGGCTTTCACTGATCGCGTTTCTGATCAAACTTCCTTCGGTTCCGTTCCACACGTGGCTTCCTGATGCCCATGTCGAGGCTCCGACGCCTATTTCGATGATTCTGGCGGGCGTCCTGCTGAAGATGGGTGGTTACGCGATGATGCGGATCACCTGGCCCTACTTCCCGGACGCGGCGATTGTCTTCTGGCACCTGGTGGCCGGACTGGGTGTGCTGGCGATTCTCTACGGCGCATTCTGCGCGATGGCGCAGACCGACTGGAAGAAATTGGTCGCCTATTCATCGGTCAGTCACATGGGATATGTCACGCTGGGGATCGCGGTGATGACGGCCTCGGGCTGGAACGGCGCGTACTTTCAGATGATCGGCCACGGCGTATCCAGCGCGATGATGTTTTTCCTGGTGGGCGTGATCTACGAGCGAAGTCACCATCGCGATCTGGATCGCCTTGGAGGATTGTGGACGCGGTTCCCGGCCTTTGGCGGCTGGTCGATGGTGGGGTTCTTCGCGGCGATGGGCCTGCCGGGACTGTGCGGCTTCATCGGTGAGATTCTGGTTCTGCTGGGCACGTTCGATGCGGCTTCGCCCGGCGCGATCGGTGCCGGCTCGGTCGGACTGGTCTATGTCTACGGTGCCCTGGCCGCTTGCGGCGTGATCCTGACCGCCGGTTACATCCTCTGGATGTTTCAGCGTGTCTACATGGGACGGCCGCGCGAGGAGTACCATGACTACGCCCCGATTTCGCGACGCGAATATCTGATCATGGGCGTGCTGGGGGTTGCGGCGATCGTGTTGGGCATCGTGCCCATGCTGGTTTTCGTGATGACCCGTGCGACGTTCGCGGGCATGCTCGCTTCCATGGGCGTCGGTTGAGTAGGAAATTGGAATACACAATCAGTCGTCATTTCGGCTGATTCCATCGAGAGGAAACCTCCCACAGTCATGCTTGGCGCCATTCCCCCAGTTGATCTGCCCACCTGGACCGAGCTTCGGCTGGTCATGCCCGAGCTTGTGCTGACGGTGGGCATGGTCATCGTGCTGATGGGGGCGATGGCGGCCCGGGGCAGGCCCGGTGTTCCGATCGTGCTGGCGATGGTCACGGCGATCGCCGGCATGGTGGCCGTTGGGCTGACCATGTTCGAGCCGGCCGAGGCCGGTATCGAGCGACTGATCTTCCACCAGACATTGGCCATCGACCCCTTCAGTCAGTTCTTCAAGCTGCTGTTGATGCTCACGATCCTGCTGGTTCTGATTCAGTGGATGGGGCTTCACCGAGGCCAGGATGACCTTGAACCGAGTGATTGGCCGGATTACGCATGCCTGCTGCTGGGCGCTGCGCTGGGCATGTCGCTGCTGGCCAGCGCTCGAGACCTCCTGGTGGTTCTGATCGCGATGGAGACCGCATCGCTACCCAGTTATGTGCTGGCGGGCATCCGCAAGCGACGCCGCCTCGGAGCGGAAGCTTCGATGAAGTTCGTTTTGATCGGCGCGGTCGCCACGGGGCTGATGGTCTATGGGATGTCGCTGCTCTACGGCGCATCGGGCAGTCTGAAGCTGGATGCGATCGTGGGCGCGGCCAATGATGGCATCACGCCGATCTGGGCCGTGGGCATGATCTTCCTCTTCACCGGGTTCGCGTTCAAACTATCGGCCGTGCCGCTGCACTTCTGGTGCCCGGATGTGTTCGAGGGAGCGCCATTCGATGTGGCGACCTTTCTTTCCGTGGCTTCGAAGGGCGCGGCGGTGGTCCTGCTTGCGCGTATGGTGGACCTCTTCGGGGCGTACTCCGGGTCGCATGGCGGTGAGGCGGGAATGGCGATGCTGCTGGGTGTGGGCATCTTCGGCGCGGTGACCGCGACCTGGGGCAACCTCGTGGCGCTTCGACAGACGCGGATTCGCCGAATGCTGGCCTACAGCTCGATCGCCCAGGCGGGATACATGATCATGGCGGTGGCGGCGCTCTCCGTGGCGGGTTCCGGCCACAGCGCCGAAGCCATGACCGCCATCCTCTTCTATCTGACGGTCTACCTCTTCATGAATGTTGGCGCGTTTACCCTGGCCGCGCGAATCAGCGCGGCGTCGGGCAGCGAGGAGATGTCATCCATGGCCGGTTGGATTCACCGCCGACCTCTGGAAGTGGTCTTGTTGGGCATCTTTCTGCTGAGCCTCTTCGGCCTTCCGACGCTGGGCGGTTTCCTGGGCAAGTGGTATCTGGCGGTGGTCATGGGCCGACTGGGCGAGATCGGCATCGCGCTGGTGGTGGTGCTCCTGGTCAATACGCTGTTCAGCCTGGCCTTCTATCTCAAGCCGCTCTACCACATGGTGCTGCAACCGATGCCCCAAGGCGGCGAGGCCGTTGCTTCCGCCGGCTCGCGGTCGGATCATTCTCCAATCGGATTGGGTGTGGCGATCGTATGCGCGGCCGGGGTTTTCTGGACCGGCTTGGACCTTGGAGCCACCTCATTGATCCGTCCGTTCGGCCACACCGCCGGACGGGGGATGGTCGAGACGCGAGGCGATCCGCCCGCTGCGGTTCAACAGACGATTTTTGACAAGGACGCTGAATCGAACTTGCGCCCCTCGTCACAGCGCCCGGGGGCCTCGCTGAGTCGAACAGTTGAATTCACGGGTGACCATGCGCCATCTGGCTCGTTGAAACCAAGCTCAGTGATCAACCCATGAACGAACACACCATGCCGGAGGAACTGCTCGATCTGATGGAGAGCCTTCTGGAACAGGAGGATCGCAGCCCTTTGCGCCTGGTGGAATCTGTCAGGCCGTACCTGACGCCTCGAACGGTGCGGCTCTGGCGGGATATGAGGGATATGGCGGCGCATGCCGTGCGTAGCCGCATGGCCGTGGTCACGATGCTCGATCGTCTCGGCCGGACGCCGCCGGAGAAAGCTTACGCCAGTGAAGTGCAGTTGGCCGGTTACCTGAATCTTGAGAAGTTGGTTCCAGGAACGATCGATCAACTGGCCGAGGAAGTTCGGCTGCTCGAAGAGATCAACGCCCAATCACAAGGCCACCCCGATATCGCCAGGGTTACAGACCGGCTCTTGGATGTGCGACGCCGGAATCTTGATTGTCTTCGAGCCCACGCCCGCGGTTTGGGCCCGGATGCCCAGAGCGCTGTACTGGCCAAGCCGCTCAAGCCCGGCGATAACCCCGCACAGCACATTTGAATTCCGCCGTCAGGGGGCAGAGATCAGCGCAAAAAATAAGACGGCGAACGAAAGCCGTCTTATCACTGCCTCCCCAGCCTGGTATCCGAAGATCCTGCCTCGAGTATCCCTCGAAGGTCTCGGATACGCCCACCTCGCTTCACCCCCTGCTTGGGTTCGGCCCGAGTCCCTTGAACGCACTGCGTTTCAGTGGGGGGAGTCCTCCAACTCCAGGCCGACCGGCCCCCGCGGAACTCCTTCTAGCTCCTCATGCCCGGCATCGAACCTACCGCGCCCTCGGAAACCTCACGACCCGACAAAGTTTGAACGAATCACGAGCACGCCGTGCCAATCCTCAAAATCTCTCTTCCTTGCCGAATCGCCCGATGGGACGTTTTGCTGACATGCCATTACTGTACCACAGTCAACTGGTGCGGGGTAGGGGGGTGACGAGATTTTCTTCAGAATTTCCGTCGGACTTCCGGTCGCTCTCCAGTCTTTAGAGTGACTGGGCCCAATTGTCCTCAGGCCATTGGTTTTTGCTTGCGCCTGGATCGGCCAAAGCGGTGGCCTTGCCTATGCCGATATCGGATAGGAGTTTACGGGCTATTGCTCCGGGCATGGATCGGTCCCATGGTAAGCCCTGGTCCGATGGCAATTGAAGCCGCCTTCGAAGGTTTCGGGGGGAAGGTTGGTTCGGATGTGGCTTTCGATCGAAGTTATGATTCAGGTCCGGCCGATGTAGGTCCAGCGGCCAAACTCACTTGAACCGGAAGATCAGGCATGGACAAGAATTATCGGAGCCGGGATCCCCGGTTTTTTGAGGATCGGGATCAGATCACCCGTACCGCGGCCGAGGCCGTGGTGCCCCTGATGGTCCAATGGTTCTCGCCGCGCAGTGTCATTGATCTGGGTTGCGGGGTTGGCACATGGCTCAAGGTTTTCGCCGAACATGGTATCGAGCGAATCCATGGCGTTGAGGGTACGGAGGTTGATCCGGCTGACCTGAAGATTCCCGTGGAAACTTTCGAGCGGTATGACCTTTCCAGGGCCTACCAGAGGGATCAGCAATATGACCTGGCCATGAGCCTGGAGGTGGCTGAGCACATCCCGCCCGAGTCGGCTGATGGCTTCGTGGATTCGCTGGTGGGCCTGGCGCCGGTGGTGCTTTTCTCGGCGGCGGTTCCCGGGCAGGGCGGCATCCATCACGTCAACGAGCAATGGCCTGATTACTGGGTCTCGAAGTTCGATACGCGCGGCTACCGCGTCATTGATGCCATTCGGCCGCGCATCTGGCGGCGGGAAGACCTCAAGGGTTGGTACCGGCAGAATATGCTGCTGTTCGTCGCCGATCAGATTCTTGAATCCAGCGAGGAACTCAAGCAGGAGCGAGCCAATACCCGCATGGAGCAGCTAAACCTGGTGCATCCGCAGATACTGGAATGGAAGATCGGTAGCCATGCCCAAGAGGTCCGGCGGCTCAAGGAAATGACGCTTGGCAAGGTTCTGCGCCTCTTGCCGGGCCTGGTGCGCCAATCGGTTGCCGTCCGCTGGCGGCGTCTGACGGGACGGGAGTCGGTGTGATGACAGCGGATGCGGTGGACTCGGTCAGCGTTGTCATTCCCTGCTACAACGGGTTGCCCTACCTGCCCGAATCGGTGCAAAGCGCGGTTGCTCAGACGCATCGGCCGATGGAGATCATCATCGTCGACGATGGTTCGACCGACTCCAGTGCTCGGGTGATCCAGGAACTTGCCGAGGCGAATGAGGCGGTGAGCATCCGGCTTATCCAGCAGCCCAATAGCGGAGAGCCAGCCGCGCGGAACACCGGCATCCGCGCAGCGAGGGGGCAATGGGTGGCGATGCTGGATACCGATGACTGGTGGGAACCGACCAAGCTGGAGAAACAGATCCAGGCCGCCAACGTCGCGGGGCCCGAATGCGTGATGGTCCATACCGGCTGGTTCTACCACCTGCCCGACGGTCGCGCGGTGCCCAAGAATCTTGATGGGCCTTCGCGTCGCGTCGGCTGGTGTACCGAGGCATTGCTGGAGCCGACCAGTACCGGGCATCCATCGATCATGGTCCAACGCGATGCGCTGAATCGCATTGGCGGATACGATCCGAGCTATCGCCAATCCTGCGATATCGATCTCTACTTCAGACTCAGCGCGGTCGGTACATTCGCGTTCGTGCCCGAGCACCTGCTGCACTACCGCATACATGCCAAACAGATGAGCGCCAGCCAGGTGGATCAGATTCCGTTTCACCATCGAGCTGTTCGGGAATTCTTCGAGAAGCATCCCAAGATCGAGAGTCGAATCGGTCGCGAACGGATCGAATCGGCCCTGGCCGAGCACGTGGCCTGCAAACTCGAAAGCCTCTGGTGGCGGCGGAAGTTGGAGGATTTCCGCCGTCTTCTGGAATACGCCCGCGAGCAGAACCTGGACAACCCGGTGATCCGCCAGTGGCGACGAAGGGCGAAGTGGCCGATCTGGTTGGTCCGGCTCAAGGACCGGCTGGGATCGGTCGGGCGAGCCGACTCGGCCGCGACGGCGAATCCGGAGCCGTAGCGCGGAACTTTGATCGCACGGATAATGTTGCATGGCGCGGCGATCGGCTTGCTTTACCCGCCGCCGACTTGTTGATGGGGAATCCCTGATGAATCAGACGCCCGATGTCGCCGTGGTCATAACGACATACAACCGGCCGGATTTCCTGCCCGAGACGATCGATTCGGTCCTTGCCCAGGACTACCAGGGCCAGCTGGATATTCTGGTGGTGGATGATGGATCAACCGACAACACCGCCGAGGTGGTCAGGCCGTACACACTCAAGCACGTCGATCCCGACGGAGCGCGGCAGGTTCGGTATCACCGCCAGTCCAACCAGGGGCTGGCCATGGCCCGGAACGCCGGGGTTGCCCACACCATAGCGCCGTTGATCTGTTTCGTGGATGACGATGATCTCTGCGAGCCGGCCAAGGTTCGGCGACAGGTGGAGCTGTTCGTGGAAGATGCGGAGGTGGGGCTGGCACATACATCGTTCCGCTACATCGACCGGGATGGGGCCTATTGCGACGAAGGCCCGCAGCGGGCGGATAACCCTTGCGTCGGGTGGTGTGTCGATGTGCTGCTCAACGAGTTGATGGTCATTTCATCGACGGTGATGGTCCGGCGCGATGTGCTCCTGCGCGCGGCTGCGGCGGAAGAGCACGGCCTGCCCTACGGGCCGGAATGGGTGCGTTCGCAGGACTACGACATGGCGCTGCGCATGGCCAGGCTCAGCAAGTTCGCTTACATCCCCGAACCGATGCTTCGCTATCGCCTGCATGATGGGAACATCGCCATGAGCCAGGGCAACATCAAGCGGGCGTACGGCTTTCATTGCCGGGTACAGCTCAGTTTCGCCCGTCGATACGGAAGCGAAATCGGGGTCAACGAGGCCGAAGCGAAAAAGCGCGTGGCCAACTTTCTCGACCAGCGGGCCGAATCGTTCTACTGGCAACGCAAACTTGATCTATGCCGACAGATGTGCGAACTGGCCGAGGAAATGGCTGTGGCTGATGGACGGTTCGACCAATGGCGGCAACGTGCTTCGAGGCCGGCATGGCTGCTTAAAGCCAAGGACTGGCTGGACCGCTTGCGCAAGGGACGGGCCAATCAGGCAGTCGGTCCCTGAAGCTGACAATGGCCGATCACTTCAATATGGCCGATGTGCATCTTATTGGCGCAGCAGATTTCGTCCTGAAAAGTGGTGCGCACAGTGGTGCGCGTCGTGCATGCAAGGGAGCGCACCGGGGCCGGAAATGAACGGTTTCTACGCATTGTAACGCATGGTTTCGCAGATAGTTACAGTCAAGCTACCCCGCATGGATTCGAACCATGACTCTCAGGACCAAAACCTGATGTGCTACCGTTACACCACGGGGTAAGACGGCGACCGGCCGGTTCCGGTGGGTCGCTGGCGAAATGATAGCAGGTTGTCGGCAGGCCAGCCAGAGCTTTCCCTGCCCGATTCAGGAACGGTTATCCAGAAACTTGGCGGGGCTTTCCGGCTGCCGGGTGCGGATTGAAAGCAGGGTGGCGTGACAGCAACTCAGGATGCTGCGATATCGGATCGAGGCCGCCGGGCGGGTGAGGGACTGACTGGGATCGTGTACAACGCCCGGGTGCGGTTTGGTTGGTTCATCACGTTGGATGGATGAGGAGTCGGGCGGGTCTTGGGGTGTGTATCCCTGGGTTCGATTGACCTGGCGCAGTCGGTTCAGGTGATGGCGAAGCTGGCGGGTGATCAGTTCGACAAAGTCGTGGCGGCCGGTGGGCCTGCGCTGGTCCAGGAGTTCTCCCTCGGCCGTCCATAGGCGATAGTCCTGTTCGCCAACCATCACGGTGGCCTTGGTGCCGATCATGTGCAGGCGTCCCCATCCGGCGGGGTGCTGATCGCTGACTTGAATGCTGGCCATGGCCTTGCGGGGCAGTGCGCCGATGGCGCTCAGGTGCCCTGTCATGCCGCGCAGGGCCGTGGGACCGCCGGACGGCGCCATGGATTCACCGGCGGCGGGTCTCCAGACCGCCCAGATGTCGTCGGGCACATCGGCCAGATCAATGACCGTCTGCCATGCATCGAAGAGGCAGGCGAAAAGGGAAAGCTCCCCCGGCCGGCGAAACAATGCCAGTTCCATCATCTGGGGCTCATCGATGGCCTGCATGGGATCGGTCGCCTCGATCCAGCCCCGTGCCGCGAGAAACGCCGGGACCCCCAGGACCATCACCCTGTCCGCGAGGTGCCCGGAGGTCGCCGGGTTTCGCGACTGGCCGGTCCGCCGCGTCTTGAAGATCGCATCCACATCATCGAGCCCGATCATGGGCGGTTCGATGAACCAGATGGCCGCGCCTTGCTCGAGCGCTTCGGCAAGGTCGGAAGGTTCGATACGCTCGGCGGTGGCCACCAGGCAGACGGCCGCCGGGAACTCGATCAGCATGCGGCGGAAGTCGTCGCACAACTCGGCGGACGATTCCCGCGCCAGCCCGGCGAAGTCTGCCGCGCGTGGCCCGCCCATGGCCACGATGTTGATTTGTCCGGTTAGGCGCTTGATCGCCGCCGCCCAGATTGATTGACGCGCGCTGTCCAGCCACATGACGAGCCGGGGACCTGTTGATTCCTTGGCCATCACATCAGGATATCGTCCGAAATGGGAGATGCGAGTCAGTTATGTAAGGCCGCACGGGTGATGGGCGATCAGCATCGCTCCACGAGGCGGCCGAGTTCCCCGCCTGTTTGTGGCTTTTGTCGATCTCCTGTCACGCTGATCGACCTTGGACCGTACGATCTGAGCGCGGATCGGAAGGGCGATGTGAACGGCAATCCTGGTTTCGGTCATTCTCGTATTGGATAACATGGCGATGGAGACCGTCGCGATGGGCAAAAAGAGCCAGACAGATGGAAGCCTGGTGTTTCACATGGGGCCGCTGGTGCAGGCGGTTGCTTTGTGGCCGGTTCTTGGTCGGCTACGCGCGACGGGTGAGGTGGTCCTGGTGACGAACTGGGAGTTGGCATCGCTGGCACAAGAATTCCTGGGCGTGAACCCGGTGGATATTGAGCAGCGTGAATTCGGCCGCATGCTGTCGCGACCCGGCCCCAGTGTGCTCAGCCCAGCCGTCGCGCGGCTGTTTGAGACGGCGAGTCGCGTGATCAGCCTGGTGGGTGATGGTGAGGATGCGTGGTCGGAGAACCTCAAGCGATGGAGCCACCACGCCACCGTTATCCATGTTGATGCCGATCCGCCGATTGGCTGGCCGGGGACCATTGGACGGTGGTATAGGGAGGGGCTGAAGCGCAATGGCATTCCGGCGACCGAGCACGATGGGAACCGCGTTACTCCCCGTTTGGTTCGCACAGCCGATGAACCGGGCCCGGTGGCTCTGAGCCTCGATTCCGCGCGGCGTTCGGAGCGCGGCGATCAGCAGCGATGGGTCGAGGGAATCCGCGAGGAGTTGCTAAAGCGCGGCAGAGAGTACATTTGCCTACCCCAATCCGAGGCCGACTCAGGGGGCGATCCATCGGCAGCGGGTATGTCCGCGGCGCGATCATCGAGTCTGGCGGCCATCGCGGACACACTCATCCGCTGTTCGGCGTGCCTCGGTGATTGTGGGGAGATAACGCATCTGGCCGCGGCGCTGGGACTGCCGACACTGGTGTACGTCCCGGTCGGGACGCCAAGGACTCACACTCCGGATGGCCAGAGGGTTCGCATCGTCGAGGGAGGGCACGAAAGCGCGAAGCCCGTGCAACCGCTGCTCGATGAACTCGATGGGCTGGCTGGTTGAAACCATCTTGCCGACCGGGATCGACAGGAAGTGTGCTCAGCGCGATGATTCAGGTTCGATGCAGCGATTCATCAACCTTATGCCGGGAGGCGATGGGACTGAGCGGTTCCTTGCGATTGGGCGAATTCTTGCGGTAAGGGTAAGCGTTCGCCACGGGCGCCACGTATCGCGTGGCATTGGCGATAATCCGCCGGACATTGGCATCGTAGTAGATCGGGAATGTCTCGTGGCCGGGCCGAAAATAGAAGATGCGACCAGCGCCTCTTCGAAAGACACAGCCTGATCGGAAGACATCGCCGCCTTCAAACCAACTGATGAAGACCAGTTCATCGGGCTGGGGAATATCGAACGGCTCGCCGTACATCTCGGTGTGCTCAAGCTCGAAGTAGTCCTTCTCCAAACCCTCGGTGATCGGATGGCCCTGGGCAATGGTCCAGATGCGCTCGCGCTCGGCCGCCTCGCGCCAATAAAGATGGCACCCGGTGCCCATCAGTTTCTTGAAGACCTTGGCGTAGTGGCCTGAGTGAAGTACGATCAAACCCATGCCTTCAAGCACGCGCGCGGCGACTTTGTCGACAACGGAATCCGCCACATCGCGATGGGCACAGTGCCCCCACCAGGTCAACACGTCCGTATTGGCCAGGACTTCATCGGTCAGGCCGTGCTCCGGCTCGTCGAGCGTGGCGGTTTGAACGGTGACCTGTTTGCCCAGCAGTTCGCGAAGGCCGGCGGCAATGACGGCGTGAATCCCATCCGGGTAGATCTTCTTGACCGCTTCACTCTTCTTCTCGTGGCGAAACTCATTCCAGACGGTGACTCGAATCGGCTCAGTCATGGCTTGGGAACTCCGGGCAGGGCAAGGGGGAATCGCGACATCGATCGCCCACGGAAGGCGAAGTGTAACGAAATCAACTTGCGGCTGATTCCGATCGCATCGTATCGATGCGATGGAGCGTTTCCGGCGGCAAAGGCGTGGCTTGTTCGGCGAGTTCCAGAAGACGTTCGAGATGGACAGGGCTCGCCGTGCCCCCGATGGTGGTCCGCACATGGGGCAGCGAAAAAGCGTATCGCATGCACAACTCCGGCCAGTCGCGACTGCCGGATTCTTCGATCAACGGCTGAAGCCGCCGCGCCAAGCCGATGCGGTGATCTTCGGGATGCTTGAGCATCTGCGCTTGAAGGCGGTCCGGGATGGCGAGCGCGCCGGCCAGTGTGCGTAGAGCGTAGATTGGGGTATCGCGCGATTGCAGCGTCCTCCAGAGATCGGCATCGGCATCGCGTTGCATCGGATTGAGGTAAAGGACAGCGCCATCGAATCGATCCTGTTCAACAAGCGGGTGGAGCGCTTGCGATGTGTTGGCCGAGCATTGTGGAGCGAAACGTCCAACTTTTCCCGTCAGTTTGAGCTCCTCGCAGAGATCGGCCATCGGTCCATCATGGGTCAAGTCACGGATCAGAGGCTCGGGGCCATCTTCGGTGAAGACCAGTTGGGCCAATTCAATACGCTCGATACCAAGGCGACGCAGCGTGTCATTGACCTCAAATTCCAGTAGCGGGGCGGACCCGCAACGGATTTTGATGATCATCGGGGGCACTTGACTCCGTGCCTCGTCAAAGGCCATGCGCAACACCATGAACGTGAAGCCACGATGATAAGTCGGACTGGCATGGAACCATACGCCAGCCTGCATCGCCGTGCGGGCGATGCGGATATGTTCATCCAGTTGTCGCAGGTCCGAACCCAGTGACATGCATCCGAAGGTGAAGCGTGACGGTGTGTGAGGGAGATTCGAGCGGGACATGATGGGCAGTCTACACCGATCGAGCTGACGGGGTAGCCGTAATGTCCCGTCAGGCCGGCGTGCTTGGGCCGACCAACCGGGCGACCGCCCAAGGAATCGATCATGTGCGACGTGAACGGCCAAGCAGAAGGGCCGCTCCGATCAGGATCATGCCGCCCGATGCCGGCTCGGGGATCGATAGACTCTGGTGTCCCCCGCCCATCAGGCCCAGGTGAGCCTGAAGTTGGGCCAGGTCAAGATCGTTGACCTTGCCGTCGCCGGTCAGGTCGCCGATCGTCCAGTGGCCATAGCTCGTCTGGCCAAAGTTCTCGACAAGCACGAATGCATCGCGAAGGCCGACGCGACCATCCAGAAGGACATCGCCAGCCGGCGCGGGTTCCCATCCGACATCGATCAACCCGGCGAAATCCAGTTCCGTGAACCGGCGGGATACCCCGGAGCCGATCGAAGGCACCATGACCGCCGTCTGACTGACGCCGGCAACGTTGCTGACCGTCCCGGCCGCCCAATGTGCCTGAATCGAATCCAGGGGTACCGTCTGACCGTGCGCGGCGACCGACGCCTCACCAGTGAACCGGTTCTGCGGATCGATCTTCGCATCCCACGATTCAGCCGTGCCGATTCCAAGAACGTGGCCCAACTCGTGAATCGCAACCGAGTGGAAGTCGTGGGCTCCACTTGGGGGCGCGGTCGAGGCATCCAGGTGCCACGTCCGCGCGGTCGAAAATGTCACCGAGCCACCCCACGGACCGAAATCCAGCGTCGGGTCGCTTCCCTGGCCGCGAAACTTCACGGTATCGATAAATGACGAGCTGCCACTGACCCAGTAACCACCCGGACCACCCAGGGCAAGGGTGGAGCCGGCAAGCGGGCGGCCGCCAGCGTAAACGATCAAGGTGTCCCCGGGAACGTGCAGATTCGCGACTTCGACCTGCTGACCGGTGGCTGGATCAAAGAATCGGGCGTTCCACTGATTACCGCCGCTTGGCGAGATCGGACTGAGCGAATCGATGAATCGCTCGAACGTCATCGCGGCGTACTCGAGGGCCTCACGTCGAAGCGGATCGGCGAAAAAGGCGTGGTCATCAAAGGAATAATCGAACTGAATCCGAACGGCCTCGGCCGGTGCGGGTGCGAGCAGGGCCAAAGCCAGGGCGACCAGCGATGACCGTCGATGATAACCGGGTAGATGACCGAAACTCATATCACCGACGCCTCGTCAACCTCGTCCCAAAAAAGGCCACGTGGGCCTTTTGATTAGGGATTTTTCTCGCTGCCTTGCCGCGGAAACGGAAACTCCGTAAGTAAACAACAGATTAGCGAAATGTCCAGTCCCTTTCCACGGTCAACTTTCTAACGATCCGGGACGACGTCCGATTCGACCGACCCAACGTCGCCTCAGTGAGACGGAACCGGACTTCGGACGTATGCTACGGGGTTACCGATGTCCGCAGCCAAGAAGAACAACAAGGCCGTTCAAAGCAACCCGCGTATCGTCAATCGCAAGGCCCGCCACGATTACGAAATCCTCGACAAGCTCGAGGTCGGTGTGGTTCTCCAGGGCAGTGAAGTCAAAAGCTGCCGCGCCGGCACGGTCCAGCTTGGGGAGGGGTTCGCCAGAATTCAGCAGGGCACCAACGAGCTTTTCCTTTACAACACACATATCGCCGAGTACAGCAAGGCTCACGGGGCCAACGGCCACGACCCCATCCGTCCGCGGAAATTGCTGGCTCACAAGCGGGAAATCCGCCGATTGGCCGATCAGGTCGCCTCCAAGGGCAGATCGCTGATCCCACTTTCGCTGTATTTCCGTGAGGGGCGGGTCAAGCTCGAGATCGGGGTTTGTCAGGGCAAGAAGCAGTTCGATAAGCGACAGGACCTGAAAAAGAAGGATGCCGATCGGGAAATTCAGCGTGCCATGGCCAGAAAGGTTCGGTGATTCGGGTGCGCGAGTGTTCAGGCGAAGGCGGCCGCCCGTGACCTGCCAAGCGCTGGAACCGGCATGGTCTGAAGGCTCGGCGCGATGCATGCCCCAAGCCAGGTTGGCCAGATTACCCAATCGCTTCATCCGTCAGGGGTCGGACCGCCGAACACCCACGATGGATATTCCTGCTTCGTCCGCGGCGCGAATGACCTCGGCCTTGTCCAGCATGATGACTCCGCCAGCCTCGATCGCCAGGCATTCGCCCCCCCAGCGTTTCATCTGAGCGATCGTCGAGACCCCGACCACGGGAACATCGAAGCGTTTATCCTGGTCCGGCCGCGCCATCTTGACCAGCACCCAGCCTCCCCGAGGGCAGAGCCGGCCGGCGCGTTCGATCATGGCATCGGTGCCCTCGATGGCTTCCACGGCGACCACGTCAGCTTCGCGGACGGCGATGGCCTGACCGATATCCAACTGCGTGAGTCGATCGATCAGTGGCAGGACGAAATCGATATCCCGCTGGTGGCCGGCGGTGGGGGTGTTCCGGGTCATCGGGCCATCATCAGCCATGTGGTCGAGCAGGTAGCGGGTCGTATCCACCAGTTCAATGCCTCCACGAGCGAATTCTTCAGCGATGGACCTTAGAACCTGCTGGGGACGCCGGTCGTGGCGGTCCAGCCGGAAGAACCACCAACCCATGGTGGCCAGATCCGGTATATGGCGAATCATGCTCAGCGGATCGTACATCCGCGTCTTCTCGACCTTGCCCACGAGAACCGCCTGTCGAACGCCCTCTCGACGAAGAATTCGAAGCTGACGCCCCAGCTTGGGAACCGACACGCAATGAAACGCGTGGCACATCGCCGGAAAATCGTGATCATGGGTGTGGCGAAGGCCGATGCCGACAACTCGAAGCCCGGCATCGCGTGCGCCGGCGGCGATCAGTCGGGGCATGATGCCCTTGCCACAGACGATGCCAAGTGATTCGCCGACCGACATGGCCAGAGTCTAGCAGACGGTTGCCCATCGGAAGGCGACGTTCCGGGCATCCGTGCTTGTCCGCTTGCCGCGCATGCGTTCAGGACAGGGTGAAATCCGATCGCCCCATGGCCATCAACAACGGCTTGCCTGACAGGGCGTATCCACCGGGCCGGACGCCGAAAAAGCGGGAGCCAGACGTCCTCAACCCCTCCACTCGATCACGTGTTGTACGTCACCGCCCGAACCGCATCGATGATCTTCCTGGCGTGGGGAAGCATGGCCTGCTCGAGCTTCTTGCTGTAGGGCGCGGCCACATCATCGTTCGTGACACGAATCACCTTGTTGTCCAGATCATCCATCGCCCGCTCATAGATCTGCATGGCGATCTCCGAGGCGATCGATGCGAAGGGCCAGCTCTGGTCCACCACCACGCAGTAATTGGTCTTTCGAACACTCTTGACGATGGTGTCGATGTCCAGCGGACGGTAGGTTCTGCAGTCGATCACCTCGACATCGATGCCGTCTTCCTCGAGGGCTTCGGCCGCCTCCAGTGCGAAGTGCAAAGGTCGGCCCGCGGTAACGATGGTGCAGTCGGCCCCGGTCTTGACCAGGTTGGCCTTGCCGAAGGGGATGAGAAAATCATCATCCTCTTCTTCGGAGGGGGGTGCCCACTTGCCGCCATGCAGATAACGGGAAAAATCCTTGTCGCCGCGCGCTCCCATGCCCAGCATGCGCTCGCTTTCGAGGAAGAACACCGGATCATTGTCACGGATGGCCGTCTTGAGCAAGCCCTTGGCTTCACGCGGGGTGGAAGGGATCGCCAATTTCAGGCCGGGCACCTGAGCGAACATCGACTCGACACACCAGGAATGGGTTGTGCCCAACTGTCCGCCGGCACCGTTGTTGCCGCGGAATACGATGGGCACGCCGAATTGGCCGCCACTCATGTAGAGCATCTTCGGGGCGTTGTTGATGATCTGGTCGGCGGCGACGAGGCAGAAGGACCAGCTCATGAACTCGATGATCGGCCGTAGACCGTACATCGCCGCTCCCACACCGAGACCGGCAAAGCCCGTCTCTGATATCGGCGTGTCCACCACCCGCTTGGGACCGAACAGGTCGAGCATCCCCTGGCTGACCTTGTAGGCTCCGTTGTAATAGGCCACTTCCTCGCCCATGAGGAAGATTTTCTCATCGCGCTGCATCTCTTCGACCATCGCTTCTCGAAGGGCTTCGCGAAATTGAATCTTTCGGTCATTACGGGTCATGTATCACTCCGAATCACGGGATCGACCGGCCTGGACCGAATCGGCGGCCCGCGATCAAGGGCCAAAGTTTGGTTCGCCGCAAGAGCAGCCGGCAAACGCGCTGGGTCACTGGTCTTCGGCTTCCCGCATCATCAAAGGCGGTTCACCGGTCTTGTAGGGTTCGAAAGGTTCGCTGAAGACGTCGGTGTAGAGTTCATCGAGTTCCGGTTCATCGGATTCCTCGGCGTAGCGGACCGAAGCGATGGCCTGTTCCTTGGCCTGCTGATCCAACTCGTCGATCTCCTCCTGCGTGGCGTGGCCGTCATCGATCAGCCATTCGGCCATCCGGGTGATGGGATCGTCGGCCTGCTTCTGCTGCACTTCCTCCCGGGTTCGATACTTCTGCGGATCGGACATCGAGTGCCCCTGGTAGCGGTAGGTCACGACATTGATGAATGCCGGACCGTCGCCGGACTCCTGGTCGCCCTCGGTGGGACGGGTTCGGTCAACCTCGTGCTTGAAGCAGTTGTAAACCGCACGGAAATCCAGTCCATCGCATTCGGCGTAGCGGATGCCGTAGGCCTTGGCCTTCACGGACAGGTCATGGGCCATCGAGGTGCCGCGCTCGATGGATGTGCCCATGGAGTACATATTGTTTTCAACGACGAAGATGATCGGCAGATTCCAGATGGCCGCCAGATTCATGGATTCGTGAAAGGCGCCCTGGTTCAATGCCCCGTCACCGAGGTAGCAGAGGCAGACTTTCGGTTCCTTGAGATAGTGAATGCCCCAGGCCAGACCGACGCCCAGCGGGCACTGGCCGCCGACGATTGCATGGCCCCCGTACATGTGGTTGGGTTTGTCAAACAGATGCATCGAGCCGCCCTTGCCCTTGGCGCATCCGGTGATCTTTCCGAACATCTCCGCCATGCAGTGTCGGGGGTCCATGTCCCGGGCCAGAGCGTGGCCATGGTCGCGATATGCCGTGATGATTGGATCATCCGGGCGGGTCGCGGCGATGGAACCGACCGCGACGGCTTCCTGACCGATATAAATGTGGCAGAAACCGCCGATCTTGCCCTGCATGTAGCTCTGCATCGTCCGCTCTTCAAAGCGCCGGATGAGCATCATTCGCCCCAGATACTGCTTGAGCCGCACAGCGTCGAGTTGGGTCGCCGCATCAGGGTAACCGCCGTCGGTTTTGGCTTGCGTCTGGGTGTTCTGTCCGGTAGCGGTGGTCATCGTCAACCGGCTTCCTTTCAAGAGAATCGGAAATACGTCGGCAAACTTCGCATGGGCACGATAAGCGAACCAACGCTGCGGAGCCGGCCAGTCCATTGAACGCCCCGGGGGCGCATCTGAGCGGGGGTGGAGGCGCTGCGCTCGGCACACGGCGGTCCGGGCCGAAACCGGGTGTCGATCAGACGCGCGGCCGAGACCGCCTGCTTACCGCCCGGAAAACCGGTCCTTGGACCCGACTCCGACCAGGCGGGATCGACTGGCCGATTCAGCCCTCGACCGACACTGCGGATCGATGTTCCGGCTGTCGTGTTGCCGAGCCGATTTGTCACTCGAACCGAGGGTCGTGGTCGTTTTCCAGTCCGGAGCCTGAAACGCCCAAGCCACGAAAGTTTAGGTTCCAGGTGGAATCTCAGCAAGGGGCGGCGGCATGCGGTTTGTTCCCCACTCCGGGCAAGGATTTCTGGATCGGCCCGGACTGGGCTCCATAGCCGATGCGTGATCATAAGTCGATTCCAGCATTTACTTTACCGTAATCCCTAGGGAATGGACTCTCCTCAATCGCTGCTCAGGAAGGTTGAAGCGCCTCCACGCGAGCCTCGACCCACGTCCCGTCCGCGTGGACAAAGACCTTCTTCCCGGGTTCGTGAAGACCCCATTTCATCATCGCCAGGCCCACGGCCGCCTGGCCGCGCAGGGGTGAAAGCGTCGAGCTGGTGACCGCGCCGACGACAGTCTGATCGTCCGGGGAGGCAAAGACTTGGCTTCCGGCAATGGGCAGCGCATCGGAGGGAAAGGTCAGTCGGACCAACTTCCGCGCCGGGTGGCCGAGATTTTCCATGCGGGCCACGATCTCCTGACCCCGGTAGCAGCCCTTGGTGAAGCTGACGGCCGAGCCGAGCAGTGCGGTTTCGTGGGGCAGGCTGTTTGGGCCGAAATCGACGTGAAAGAGTGGCGTACCCGACTCGATACGCGCAGTGTTGAAGGCGAGCCATCCGACGCCCCTGCCGACAACCGGTCGGCGCAGGGCGCTGATATCCGGCACCGGCTTCTCGATGTCCGGGGAGATATCCGGAACCAGACCACCCAGAGGCTTGGCGAGCAGGTCCACCAGCGATGCTGCATCCGAGGTGGGGGCCAGTATGTGAAGGTTCGATGTGCCGGTCTGATCGAATCGCCAGCAGGTGAGGACCGATTGAGGCAGATAAATCGTGGTCACCGTGTATGGAAGCGGTTCGCTGTTGCCCGCATCCCCAAGCGAATCAAGAAGGTGCCAGGCCTCAGGCCCCAGAAGGCTGATGACCAGGAATTGTTCCGTCTGGTTCTCGACGGTGACATCCTCGGTGAAGATGAATCGCTCCAGCTCTCCGGCCAGTGATGCGGCATCGCATCGGTCGAGGATCATCAGGGTGGAATCTCCCTGGTCGGCCAGCAGCAGATCGGCGCGGATTCGGCCCTTTTCACTGAGCAGGAAGGAGCGGATCAGGTTTCCGGGTTTCAAGGACCGAATATCCTGAGTGATCAGCCGTTGAAGGAAATCATTCCGGTCATTGCCTCGCAGCCGTAGCGCGGAGCGGTGGGGCGCGACCATGATGCCCACACCTTTACGTATCGCGGCATATTCGCCTGGGTACTCCCCGAACCCGGCGGGAAGATCAACCGCATCGGGTGACCGCGGGTCGCCGAATGTGATCATTTCAGCACCGTGTTGCTGAAGAAAATTGTGGATATCCGGATTCGTGGCCATGCTGGGGGTTTCTCCGTGTTCAAGCCTCGTTATCATACGGGTTCGCATTGGGATGGCAGGGACTGCGTGGAGCGACCTGCTCGCCCAGGCATGCCGGAAAACAGGATGCCGCACACGCCGGTGGCCGACCAGAGCGGCCCGGTGCGTACGGGATCGCCGGCATTGAACCCTGCCGAATCATCAGGTTCGTTTCCGTTGAAGGATGGAGTCACCATGGCCAAGAAGACGATCGCCGATGTCGATGTATCAGGCAAGACCGTACTGATGCGGGTTGATTTCAATGTTCCGCTCGATAAGGAACGGAAGATCACCGATGACCGCCGCATTGAGATGGCTCTGCCTTCAATCCGCAGTGTGACCGAGCGTTCAGGGCGGCTGATCCTGATGAGTCACCTCGGCAGGCCGTCGGGCTCGGGGCCGGAGCCCGAGTTCAGCCTTGCACCCGCCGCGGTCCGTCTGGGTGAACTGCTGGGCGAACCGGTGGAGTTCGCCAGCGACACGGTAGATGACGATGCCAAGTCCAAGGTCGGCGCACTCAAGAACGGTGATGTGCTGGTTCTGGAGAATCTCCGCTTCAGCAAGGCCGAGAACAAGGGGGATGAGGCGTTCGCCGGCAAACTGGCGGCCATGGCCGATATCTACGTCAACGATGCGTTTGGAACCTGCCACCGAACCGATGCCTCGATGGTCGCCGTGCCCAAGGCCATGAAAGCCAAGGGCAAGCCGTGTGTCTCCGGCTTCCTCGTGGAGAAGGAGATTCGTTATCTCAAGGATGCGATCGAGAACCCGCGGCGGCCGTTCGTCGCGATTCTCGGCGGCGCGAAGGTCAGCGACAAGATCATGGTGATTCAGAATCTGCTTCGCATCTGCGATCGGATCATCATCGGTGGCGCCATGGCTTACACCTTCTTCCTGGCACAAGGCCGCAAAGTTGGCAAGAGCCTCGTCGAGACCGACAAGGTCGATGAAGCCAAGCGAATCCTCGAGCGCGGCGGTGACAAGATTCTGCTTCCGGTGGATACCCATTGCGGCGATGCCTTCAGCGCTGATTGCGAGAAACGGATCATCGACGGGGATTTCCCCGATCCGTTCCAGGGTCTGGACATCGGCCCCCGAACCATCGAGAAGTTCAAGCAGGAGGTCGCCGGCGCGAAGCTGGTGGTCTGGAACGGACCGATGGGCGTTTTCGAAATGCCGCCGTTCGATGCGGGCACACGGGCCATCGCCGAAGCCGTCGCTACGTCCAGCGCCACCAGCATCATCGGCGGCGGGGATAGTGCCGCGGCGATCCAGCAGATGGGTTTTGCCGACAAGGTCAGCCACGTTTCAACCGGCGGCGGTGCTTCGCTGAGCATGCTCGAAGGCCAGAAATTCGAAGCGGTCGAAATCCTCGACGAAAAGTAGGCAAGTTCGGCTTGGGGTCCGGTCGTGGATAAGCCGTTGAGGCGAAACGCAATCTCGCCAAGGAGTTGATGCCCGGCTCCGCGCCCCGGACCGCTCGCTTCCCGGGGAAGGATGCGAGTTCGAGCCAGCGGGTCAGCGTGTCAGGGCCCACGCGAGAATATTGGCGTTGATCAGATCGGCATTGCGAATCTCATTGCCGCCGCAGCAGCAGCATCCATCGCCGGCATTGCTCGAATCATTCAAGCCCATGGGCGTGTACACCAGGGCAAGCCTGCCTTTGATCGTCATGCCATAAATGGCCGGAGTCTCGGTTGTTCGCCGCAGTTCGATCCGATCAACGCGGTGCAGAATGTTCAGAAGCTCATGGCCGGGGTTGATTGGCTGAAGCTCGCCCTCGGGAAATACTTTCCGCAGCATCTGCTCAAAGCTGCGAGCCCATTGCTGGTCCGAGCACGCGGCCGAAGCCAGAATGAACCCGCCTGTCTCCAGGTGACGCCGGAAGCTTCTTTCCTGTTGCTCGTTGAGCGAAAACGAACCACTTCCGGTCATGATCGCGAACGGAAACTCGGAGATATCCGGGCTGTCCAGTTGCAGATCGTGAAACTTCCTGTCAATGGCGATATCGGTCGCCCGTTCCACCACGCCAAGAAACCCGGAAGCGAAACAGATATCGCCTCGCCGGGTTGAATACACCAATCGCGCCACCCGAACCAGGCCCTCTTCGTGATCGGCGTCGGCCGAGGATGATGCCCTGGTTGTCGCGGGCGTTCGTTCCGATGCCCGCTCGGAAGTGGCGGTCGCTACCCAGGGAAGAAGGGCGGCCAGAACCAGGCAGGCCGCCAGCGCTCCACGAAGGCCGATTCCCGTCGACATGATTTTGCTCATTGATTGGCTCCTTCCCCCGGCCGCGATCGGTCACTCCAGAACCTGCAACCGCAGGGGGAAAACCCGAAAATCTAATCGCGCTGACGGTCCAGTTCCATCATACTCCTGAGATAGTCATCGACTCTCTGGCGGTATTGCTCCGGCAGTCGGCGGTAGTACGCCTCAACCGGACCAAGCTGCTCCCGGGCCGACTCGACCGCATCCCGGAAAGAGCCCTCAGCCCTGCCGGTGGGCGTCTGGTCAGCTTCCGAAGTCGGGTCCGGCCGGCCGTTTTCAGCCCGTGTACCGTTCTCGGCATCGTCGGAGGCTTCCGTTGCCGCATCCTGGGAATCATAGGCCTCCAACGCGCGGCTCAGGTCGCCGGTCGCCTGCTGAATCCCCTCGGCATCCTGTCGCGTCGCACGGCTCATGCCCTCGATCAGTTGGCCCAGCTCACCGGTCTGGATACCTCCCGTGCCGTCCCCATCACTACCGCTGAGCAACTCCGTGAGCATGCCCATGGCCTGACTGGAATCGAGCGATGGGTTGGAGGCCTCCTCGAGCATTCTCATCATGGCGTTCACCAGCGCCATCAGTGCTTCACCATCGCCGCCAGCCTGGCCTGCTTCGCAAGCATCACACAACGATTCTCGAAGTAATTCGATCCGTTCCAGCCTCGCAAGCAAATCTTGCAGGCGCTCGAGCATGGCAGGGTCCAATTCGCCGGTCTCGTCAAGTTGCGAGGCAAGCCGCATCAATTCCTGAAGCAATCGCTCAAGCTCCCGTTGAAGCATGCGCGACATCAGCTCCGCATCGCGGGCGCGTTCGACCAGTGCATCGGGATCATCCGGCGTCGCTTCAGGCTGTTCATCGGGTGCCGGCACCCGGATCGTCAGACCAATCGCGCCCGATGGAGCCGAATCGGCTGAGGGCACGTCCGGTCCGTACGGCTGGCCCAGCCACACGATCAATCGATACTCGCCTGGCATATCCGGTGCCTGAATCGACAAGCTCTGCGGCCATTGTGGAACGCTCCGGCCGTCGGGGATGTTCAGCCGCACGGGTCCGCTTCGTCCACCCTGAACAATCCACTGACCGTCCACCTCGATCGCCGCCGGCAGCTCGACCGGATCCGGATAAGGGCCACCACGGTTGCTGATTTCCACCACCAGCGATGTGCGAGCGTTTGGGCGGAGCACAACCGGGTCAGCCTGATCTTCCAGCCACGAGAGAGATAGTTCCGCCGGCGGCGGGGGATCGACCTTCAGCGTGTATCGCTTGGAGCGTCCTGTGTCGGTCAGGATATGGAACGCCACATCGCTTTGTGGCCGGATGATCCGTCCTGTCCATCGCCCGGTGTGCGCATTGGGGCTCATCGGCTCCAGGCTGTGCTCACCGATTGGCCGACGACGATCATCAAGCTCGATCCAATGAGCCTCGGTCGGCATGCTGCCGCGGAAAGTAACGTTAATCGTGGCGTTCTGGCCGATTTCGATGCGCTGGGGCTTCACTTCAACTTCAAAACGCGTGAAAGAAAACGGCGGTGTGTTGCTCCAGGGCGCTGCCAAGCGCATCAGGCCTCCGCTTATCAGCGGCGGCATCAATAGCTCAAGCGCAAGGATCACGACAAGCAGGCCGCAGCATAGCCCGGCCCATCTTCCGACCTGGGGCGGCGGGGGCGCGGATCGCACGCGCGGCTGGCCAATGATCTGAGCGCCAAGCTCCACAGCGCGGCGAATCTGGGCATGGGCCGGTCCGTCCGGCTCGTCCGCCTTGACCTGACCCAGTTGCCATGCGTTGACCAGGGGATTGTTGGTCTGTCCGCTCCAGCGCTCGGCTTCACTCGCGGCCCGATCCATTGACCGCCGCCATCGCCTCGGACGCCGGTACACCAACCAGCCGAACCAGCCGATCAAGCCGCCGCACAGCACCGCGAATCGCAGCCACTCACCCATCGGCCAGAACGCATCCAGCCCGATGACCACGACGGCACCGGCCACTACCGCAAACAGGCCTTGCAGCATCCACCCCAGTAGCGTCCAGAAACGCGCTCGCCCGGAAATGTCCGACAACGAACTCGCCAGTCGGTCCGTCACCGAAGCGAGTGTGAACTGGTTCTGGACGCTCTCAAAACTGCTCAAGGCGACCTCCAGGCAGCGGGACGAGGATCAGGTCACCGCGATGCGGTCATCATGGCCGGTACGCTTATTCTATTACACATCTGACGCAGTTCGAAACCTGCAGACGCCAAAGCACACTCCGGCCCCGGATCGCCCGTCTGTCGGGGGGTGCTGCATCTTGGCCAGATCAGTCCGTGCTGCTGGATTCAGCGGCGCTTGACCGAGCGTCGGGAAGTGCCAGCACAGCCACGCCGCGAATGGTGTTTCGCGGTGTGCCGCGACTTGCCGGAATGTTCGCCACGCTCAAGACAGCGATCCCCTCATGAATCAACGGATCTGCTTGGATCGGACCAGCGATTGGAATGCGATACTGCTCTGCGCCGTCGGCAACCCGCATCGCAAGGATACCCATCGTCGTTGATACAAAGACCAGATCGCCATGGAAGGCCAGGTGTCCATCTCGATCGGCGCCCCTTCCGAAGGATACTTCAACACGAAACTGCCACCGCCCCAATCGTGTGTATTGCGGAAGCAGGTCGCATGCATTGGCCATCCACGCGATTTCGCCGGTATCGACTCGGTATGCCGCAATCATGTCGGATCGCTTGACAATGATCAGCCGGCCATCCGGGCTGACTTGCGCGGCCAGCCATGGCGGCAACTCAACGTGGTGCGGGTCCATATCAGGTTGCACCATGTCTCCCCCGGCCCGAGGCCGATTCGGCTGGGGTGGAAGGCTACGGTGCCACAGACGCCCGCCGGTCGCCGGATCAAAGGCTTCAAGGTCGTTTCCCGTCAGCAGTAGCAGGTGTCTTCCATCGGTCGCCAGCCGGTACCTGCCGCGCGCCCATCCCGGTCCGGCGTGTGTCGGTGCAGGCACACCAGGGCCTCGATCAAAGGCAATGGGTTCGATCTGCCGGCCGTGCCTGAGGTCCACGCCGGTGATGCTGACGGGGGTTGCCAGATAGATACGATCAGCGATACGGACATAGTCTGTATGCCAGGGAAAGGAAACGCCCTCAATATCGACTGACCAGAGATGGTGACCGCTCATCGGATTTACGGCGTGCAGGCGGGCCGTTCCACGGACGTCACGGCTCTGGCAAATGATGGCCTTCTCCGCATCCGCAAAAGCAATGACGCCGCGCACGGCATCGTTTTCAGTCAGAGGCCTAATGCGGCCATCACCAAGCATGATAACCATCGGACGGGGATTTGCCCGATCGGCGTGATCGGCAAAGAGGATACGGTCCGGAAGCAGATGGGCCTCGCTAAACGACTCCATCGGCTCACTGACCATACGAAGATGTCGCAGGGTTACTCCGCGCAGTCGCCCCCTCGGGAATGATCGTACCTCGATGCCATGGCTGTGCATCAGGTAGAGAGTTCGTGACTGTGAATCCATGAGTACATCGGAGTAGGTCCTTCGACTGCGACTCCACAGATCATGGCTCTGCCAGAGAATCCGCCCTCCCTGCCGATCAAATCGGGCGGAGTATTCGTGATGCCGAAGGGGCAGGATCGCTTGTCGCCGTATCTGCTCCAGTATTTCGATCCGATCGCGGGCAAAGGTGCGTTGCTCGATATCGGTCGAATTCATCACTTCTCGGAAAAACGGCTCAGCGCGGAAGCTCGCCTGGATTAGCCGCAATTGGGCGGCTTCTCGAATGGCAAAGTCAGTGGATGCCAGGTCGTTGACAAGTTGGCGAAGTACTTCGTCATTGGATGGCAGATGCTCGTTTGTGTATGCCTGAGAGGATGCCGCAATTAGAAGCGACGCGCCGAGAAGGCCGATCCAGGTCAGTATCCACCGGGCTCGGCCGGCCAAAATCATTCGACAAAGTCGTTGCAGGACTCCAGGTCCTGCATCGTTTGACCCGAGGGCTTCATCAGGGATCAGCATTCTCATCAAACAGAAATCTAGCATCGTCCTGCGCAGCTTCAAGCATCACCTTCATGTCCAGAATTGCATCGCCGGGTTGCCATCAACCGAGATGATCATCACGGATTACGGACCTTTGATCGCTTCTGCCGTCGCCGGTTGAGCGGTGTGCGCGCCTGTCAATTCCGATCAGTCCCGGGCACCATGCGGTGCGGCCGCCAAGATTGATTTGATGTTTTCGCCGCTGACCGGCTGAACGGTGCCCTGGTCGGTGATCAGGGCGTGGATCAGTGCCGCGGGGGTGACATCGAAGGCCGGATTCCAGGCCGGGGTCTGGGGCGCGGCGATCCAATGGCTGGCGGGACGGGTGACTTCCAAGGGATCGCGCTGCTCGATCGGGATCGTCCGACCGGACTCGATTTTGCGGTCAAACGTGCTGTAGGGCGCGGCGACGAACATCGGGACCGAATGATGCTTGGCGATGACGGCCAGCCCGTAGGTGCCGATCTTGTTGGCGACATCACCGTTGGCGGCGATCCGGTCGGCGCCCACGATCACCGCATCGACGTGCCCGGCCGCCATCAGCGCTCCGACCATGTTGTCGCAGACGACCGTGGTTTGAATGCCCGCCTGATTCAGTTCCCATGCCGTCAGACGCGCGCCTTGCCAAAGCGGGCGGGTTTCCGAGGCAAAGACCTCCACGGCAAGCCCGGATTCGGCAGCGGCATAGATCAGGGCCGTGGCCGTCCCACACCCCCCGGTGGCCAGTGCCCCGGCGTTGCAATGGGTCAGCAGTCGAAGCGGGCGTTCCGGTTCGCCGCGATCGGGAAACATCTCCCTGAGCAAGCCGAGTCCGTGCTCACCGATCTCTCGACACAGACCTGCATCTTCTTCGTGGATGGCCATCGCCTCCCGAAGCAGCCGCTCCGGATTGATGGGCTTAACCCGCCGCATGCGCTCGAGTGCCCAAGCCAGATTCACCGCCGTCGGCCGGGAAGCGTTCAGCGCTTGGGCGGCTTGGGCCAGTGCCTCAGACGGTTGGAGGCCATGCTCATGGCCGCGCGACACCCCAAGCACGCAGCCATATCCCGCCGCGATACCGATGGCAGGTGCGCCACGGACCACCAACCTCCGAATCGCCTCGACCAGCGGAGAGACCTCGGTGAATTGCAGGTAGGCCACAACCGTCGGAAGCTGCGTCTGATCCAGCAGTTCCAGGTGGCCGGCGGAGGCATTGCCGACCCAGCGGATGGTGGGAGGAACTTTCATGACTGGATTGTAAACACGGCCGCATGATCTTTCATGGAACATCAGCGATTTCCCCGCCAGCTGACCCAGCTCACGAAATGGGCCAGACTATCGAGAAGTAACCCGGCCCGGGACGAATCAGCAAAGATGCGAGTGCCATCGTCGACACGGGAACGGACTTCATCGAAGCTGATGATTCCTCGATCGCCACCGTCACCGTTGAGCAGACGGCCTACGGCATGTCCCCGAACTTCATCAAGATGGATATCGAGGGGGCCGAACGTCAGGCTATTCTCGGGTCTCGACAAACGATCGTTGATCATGGTCCGGTCATGGCCGTATGCCTCTATCACCGGTCGGCTGATCTCTGGGAACTGCCGCTGTTGCTCCACGAGCTGCGAAGTGACTATCGCTTTCACCTTCGCGTAAATGGCGACATGGGCATCGAGATGGTGGTTTACGCCATTCCGCGGCGATGACCACGGTCCGTCTGACCGTTTCCCGAACGCCTGATGATCCGGCGATGGGATCGTCAGTCGGAAACATCTTATGATATTCGGGTGTTCGCCGCGGCAGTGCGGGGTGTCAGATTGACCGTGGCACAAGACCTTTCCGGTGCTTCGCAGTCTTGCCGGCCACATTGATCCATGTGGATCGGTTGAGATGTTTGGATCACCGCTGGTTTGCCGGAACAGGAGCCGACGATGGCGACTGGGGCGAAACATTGCGGCCATACCCGTCATCTCGCGGATCTGCGGGCGACGGACATCGCGACCGCCGGCGGCAAGGGGGCTAGCCTTGGCGCCATGCTGCGTAGCGGGCTGCCTGTGCCGGAAGGGTTCGTGGTGGTGACTCGGGCCTATGAGATGTTCGTCCAGCACAACGGCTTGACTAAGCCAGTGCGTGCATTGGTCGAGAATGGATTCGGGTATGATCCCGATACCTTGACCGCCGCCGTGCAGGAACTGAAGCAGGCGTTTCTCGCTGGTGAAATTCCCGGCGATGTCCAGTCCGAAATCACACGGGCGTATGAGAAGTTGGGTGATGGGCTGGTGGTCGTGCGCTCTTCGGCGACCACCGAAGACCTGCCGGGTGCAAGTTTCGCCGGCCAGCATGACAGCTTTCTCAACATCGAAGGAATCGATGCGGTTTGTGATGCGGTCCGCCATTGTTGGGCGTCGCTTTGGAATCCCCGCGCGGTTTCCTACCGCAAGCATGCTGGCCTTGATACGGCGGATGTTGCCATCGCCGTCGTCGTCCAGCGAATGATCGATGCCCAGAAGGCCGGCGTTCTCTTCACCGCCAACCCGATCGATCATCGGCGTGATCGGATGCTGCTCTCGGCATCCTTTGGCCTGGGCGAGGCGGTGGTGGCGGGGGAGGTTACGCCCGATCAGTGGGTTCTGGATACCGCGGGCCGAATCGTCAGCCACCGCATTTCCGACAAGAAGACGATCACGGTGCGGGAAGGCAAGGGCACCATCAATCGGCCGATGCCTGAAGGACAACGCCGGGCATTGACACTCGATGATCATCAAGTCAAAGCCCTGGCCGATCTGGGCCAACGCGCGCAAGCCTACTTCGACCATCCCCAGGATATTGAATGGGCCATGGATGCCCACGCCATCCACCTGGTACAGTCGCGGCCGATCACTTCGCTGTTTCCACTGCCCAGGCCGTTGCCCGCACCCGAAGACGGCCTTCGCCTATACCTGTGTTTCAACGTGCATGCCCAGCAGATGGTCGAGCCCATCACGCCCATGGGGATCGAGTATTGGCGGGTATTGCTGGCTGGCTTCGCCCATGCGGCGACCGGCAGGCCGGAGCGTGAATTGCCATGGCTCAAGGTCGCAGCCGGCCGCATCTTCGCCGATCTGACCGAGCTTCTTCGCAAGCCGGGGCGCTGGCCGAAGCTGGCCGAATCGGCATCGGAAAAGGATCCGATCACCGGGCAGGCTCTGCTTGCCTTCCGCGATCGTGAGGGCCATCGAATCATCGGCCAGAAGGGTGGGTTCGGCCTTTGGTGGCGTTTGGGGCTCCTCGCTGTTCGACTTGGCTGGCGTGGCTTGCTTGCCTCGCTCAGTCCCGGCCACGCTCGGGTCCAAATGCTTGCTGAGGCGGATGCCGCCGTACGCCGGATCGAGGCCGGAGCTCGACGTCTCAAGACGATGGACGAGCGAATCCGGTTTCTCCGCGATGTGCTGGGCCGGCGCGGTGCGATCATCTGGATCATTCCCGTGGCCGTGATGGCTCCGGGGTTGATGGCTGAAGAAGCGCTGCTTCGTAAGGTTCGGACATGGCTGGGCGATGAAAACCTGTTCACCCCCGTGCAGCGCGCCCTGCCATACAACATCACCACGGAGATGGGGCTGTCCCTCTGGCGATTGGCCCGGCAATTGAAAGCCCAGGGCGTTGAGCCCAAGGCCGATCATCCTGAAATCGCCAGGTTTCTGAATCGGTTCGGCCATCGTGCGGTGTGGGAGATCGATCCGGGTGTGCCGCGCTGGTCGGAGGATCCGGACTATGTGCTGAATCTGCTCACCGGTTACGTGCAGTCATCTGACGATGTGGATCAGGAGGAGGAGTTCAATCGACGGCGGGCCGAGGCGCGGGCGGCGTCGGCCGACCTCATCGCTCGGGTGCGTGAAACCAAAGGGAGGCTACAGGCCCGCATCTTCGCCTGGCAGCTTAGTTGCTACCGAGCGCTTGCCGGCCTCCGGGAACAGCCGAAGTTCGAAGGCACGCGCATGATCGCCATTGCGCGGCAAGTGTTCATGGCCGCGGGGAAGGAGCTTGTTGAATGGGGCATCCTCGATGCCGCCGATGATGTGTTCTTCCTGAATCTTGAGGATCTCAAGGCCGCCGGGGAGGGTCGAGCCGGTGATTTACGGGCCAAGGCGGCCGAAGCTCGCGATGAACATGAGCGAGAGATGAACCGGCGCGCGGTTCCGCGCTGGATGACCTCGGACGGCGAGGCGATCTTTGGCGTTCAGGCGGAGGAGGCCCCGGGGGTGCTTGCCGGCATTGCGGTGTCGGCCGGAACCCATGAGGGCCGGGTCAGGGTGGTTCTGAATCCTTCGGCCTCGGGTCTTGAAGCGGGTGAGGTTATGGTCTGTCGTGGCACCGATCCGGCCTGGACGCCGCTGTTCCTGAAGGCGGGCGCTTTGGTGATGGAAACCGGTGGCGCGGTCTCACATGGCTCGATCGTTGCGCGGGAGTACGGTTTGCCGGCGGTCGCCGGCGTGCAGGATGCAACCGACCGGCTGAAGAACGGCCAGCGCGTGCGGGTCGATGGCCAGAGCGGTCAAGTGGTGGTGCTGGACGATGAAAGTTGACCGGTCCGACGCCTTCGACGGTTGCCTCGTTGCGTGCTCGCTACCAGAGTTCTCCCAGTGTCAGTCACTTGGCGGAGATCGAGTCCGGGCCTTTGCCGACCGTTTTTTCGTAACTGCCGTCGCCGGTCTTGATGTACTTGGTAAAGCCTGTCCGCTTCAGATTGTCGTCCGATAGGACCGCGCTCGATCCGGCTTTCGCCAGGTGCGGCGCTTGAATGATGCGTCGAACGGGCTGGCCGGTGGTGGGGTGGTGGGTCAGCGGGGGATCGCTCATTTTCTGAACCACCTCAAAAACCTGCCCCGGCTCCCCGTCATCATCGAGAATGACTTCATAAACGTACGTCGGCATGATGCACCTCTGTCAAGATTCTCGGCTCGATTGCGCCTGGTGGATCAACCTTGCCGCCGCGTTGGGATTCATTCTGGGCAGGCTCGATCATCGTCCTGCCTGGTATTCACACTTCAGTCTATGGCCGTCTGAAGCGATTGAACCCGCGTCGGCGGATCAACCCGTTGGGCAGCCCACCGGCCCGGCCAGTAGCGCCGACCGCAACCGCGCGGCTAAACCGCAGTGGGGCGGTTTGTTACGATTCCCTTGAGGCAACATGCACGAGCAACGTTCCCAACCTGGGCGTCGATGGGCCGATTGGGCCGGTCGGCCGCGCTTCTGGATGGGGCTGGCGTTGTTGATCGGCGCTGGCGGTGCTGCCTGGGCGATGGCGGGTTGGCCGGATCAGGTCAGCCCGCTTGATGGCCGGATACTTCTCGTTGCCCTGCTGGTTGCGGTGAACCTTGGCCTGACGGCGCTCCTGCTCTGGCTGATGGTGCTGAGCCTTTCGCCTCGCCCGCGCCCGGGGCTGGGGCGCATGTGGCTGGTGGTGTGTCTCAGTGAGTGGCTGGCGTGGATTCCGTTGGCCGGTTTCGCGGGCCGCGCGGGGCTGCTCAAGAAGCTTCATGGTGTGAGCATTCGTGGCTCGGTCTGGACGGGTGCGGTAACGCTTGGGCTGGGGCTGATCGTGGCGCTGATCGCGTTGGGGGTGTGGCTGGCGGTGAAGCGCGGCGGGTTGGGTGAGCTTGCCATCCTCGCCACGGCCCTGGCGCTGGTTGGGGTGCTTTCCATCTTGACCGGGCGTGCGACCGGCCCACTGCGCCCTGGTCAGGAGCGAGCCGGGCCGCTGTTTCATCCGATGGCCTGGCTTCCACTGCGCCTTTCGGACGCGGCGGTTCACGGCCTCCGATGGTGGCTTGTGCTGGGCATGGTGGGCGCTTCGATCAGCATCCCGGCGGCGATGATGATCGCTTCCACCGGCCTGCTGGTGCGGATGTTGAAGCTCACACCGGGCGGGCTTGGCATCCGTGAATGGACACTGGGCGCGCTGACCGTCGCCGCCGGTTCGATCGATCCCGGCCTGGCGCTGACCGCCGCCGTGATCGACCGGATCATCGAACTGCCCGTGACATTGGCCGCTGGCTATCTGGGCATGCGCAGGCTGGGGCGCGGCTCGGATGCGGCGCAAGCCGAACCTGCCGGTGGTGATGACGACCAGGCGGAGGAGGTTCCCGGCGTTTGAGCGTCGCGGGCGATCAATCCTTGATCCGACTATTTGGGGCGAGAACCTGGGCGCTGCGCGAGGGCAGGTAAATCTGGATCGACTGGCCACAGCCGTACATCGGCGTCTTCTGGAGCGGATACCGCGTGCCCGCATCCACGCGATCAAACCCCTCGAAGGCCTTGGCATCCGTGGAAAGGATCACGGTGTAGTCTTCGGCATCCGGCACGGGGATGCGCAGATCGGTGTAGGACTCGGTCGCGTGGAAGTTGAACGCCATGACCAGCGGGCCGCGCCGGAAAACCATCTGCCGCGTGTCATCGTGGATCGCCAGGCTCTGGATGAAGGGGTCTTCGAGCAGGTGGTAGTTGATGTCCAGTTGGTGCATCGCTCGGTCGAAGTTCAGCAATCCCTTGTATCGCAGATCGTCGCGCTTGGCCAGGCTCCATTGCCGTCGTGCGTAGTGGTATGAGTAATCATTGCCCACGCGGGGAAAATCCACCCACTCGGGATGGCCGAACTCGTTGCCCATGAAATTGAGCCATCCTTCACCGCCGAGGCAGTAGGTGATCAGCCGGATCATCTTGTGCAGTGCGATGCCGCGATCGACGATGAGGCTGGGCGTGAGGACGCTCATGCTGGTGTACTGCTCGGCATCCATCAGCCAGAAGGCGATGGTCTTATCGCCGACCAGCGCCTGGTCGTGGCTTTCGGCGTAACCGATGTGCCGCTCGCCGTACCGGCGGTTCATCAGCGTGTGGTACATCTCGTGAAGGTTCCAGCCCTCATCCGGTTTTTCCTTCAGCAGCTTGATCCAGTAATCCGGCACGCCCATGGCCAGACGGTAGTCAAAACCCAGCCCGCCTTCCTCCACCGGCCGCGCAAGCCCCACCATGCCGCTGACATCCTCGGCGACGGTGATGGCGTTGGGCCGGACGGTGTGGATCAACTCGTTGGCGACCGTCAGGTAAGCCACCGCATCCATATCCACATTGCCGCCGAAGTAGTCATCGTAGGACGAGAACTGTTTGCCCAGCCCGTGATCCAGGTACATCATGCTGGTCACGCCATCGAACCGGAACCCATCAAATCGGTATTCCTCCAGCCAGTAGCGGCAGTTGCTCAGGAGGAAGCGGAGCACTTCATATCGGGTGTAATCGAAGCAGAGCGAATCCCAGGCATCGTGGCGGCCGCGTGCGCCGCCGTGGAAATAGTGATAATCGGTGCCGTCGAACTGGTTGAGCCCTTCATAGAGGTTCTTCACCGCGTGGCTGTGGATCAGGTCCATGATCACGCGAAGCCCCAGGCCGTGGGCGGTATCGATCAGCCGCTTGAGGTCTTCGGGCGTTCCGAAGCGGCTGGAGGCGGCGAAGAAATTGCTCACGTGATAACCGAAGCTGCCGTAGTAGGGATGCTCCATGATCGCCATGAGCTGAATGGCGTTGTACCCCAGGTCCGCGGCCCACGGCAGCACCTGCTCGGTGAAATCGTTGTAGGTGCCCACGCGCCCATCCTCGACGGCCATGCCCACGTGGGCTTCATAGATGCGCATGCCCTCGGTTCCAGGGCCGCGCGGCTCGGCGCCGGGCGATGGATGCTTCCATGCGTAGGGCTCGGGCGGGTCCCAGTGGACGCCCACATACGTGCCTTGCTCATCAACCTGAACCGCCCGCCGAATGTAGGCCGGTATGCGGTCCATCGGGCCTATGTCCGATTCCACGTGTACCTTGATATGCCCGCCATGTTCGATCGCCGGCCGGCCATCATTGCCATCGGGGAGGAACAGATGCCATGTGCCCCATTCATTGCGCTGCATGCGATGGGCCTGGCGATCCCACTGATTGAAGTCGCCGATCAAGGCGAGGCTGTGCGCCGATGGTGCCCACTCGCGATACCAGATGCCCTTTCGCCCCTCATGCTCGCCACGATTCAGCCCGAACCGCCGATGCCCCCGGCTGATTGGTCCAAGCAATCCCCCGTGATCGTCGAACCGGGCCAGCAGGGCACGGTAATGGCGATACCGGGCCTTAAGCGCCTCGCGATGAGGCTCCAGCCACGGATCATGCTCGATCAGGCCCGTGCCGTCTTTGATTCCAGATTCGCTGGTCATGGTGTGCGATCCATTCGCGAAAAGGTGAGAGATTCTTCGTTACCCCGCCAAGGCATTACAACGCCCACAACCCCTTCTGGCAAACCGTGACCTGCTCTCGATCAGCGCCAGTCGTCCGGGCGGATCGGCCAACGTACGAACATCTCACCTGCGACGCCCGATCGTGGCAGTCAAGCATCCGATGCGTGGAATCCGCTTGCGATAAGCGCCAGTCCGCACATGGCGGGGTGTTTTGGAGGAGGTTGGGGTGACCGGTCCCGGCGATGGACTCATGCGGCTCGGGTGTTCGGGCCGATGAACCCAACGGGGCGGAGTGTATGCTCTTGCCGGTATCGACGGAGGCGGGTCCCATCGAACGCGGGCCCGAGTTTCATGGCGCAGGTCAGTGTGATCATTCCCAGCCATAATGTGCGGGACTACGTCGGTGCCTGTCTTGAGTCCATCCTTGCCCAGACGCACCCGGTCGAGCAGATCATCGTCATCGACGACTCGACCGACGACACCGCCGCGCGGGTCGAGCCGTATGTCACCCGAAGCGACGGCCGGGTCGAACTGCACCGCGTGCCGCCGTGCAACGTCTCACAGGCGAGAAACCAGGGACTGGCCAAGGCGCGGGGCGACCTGGTCGCCTATCTGGACGCCGATGACCTCTGGATGCCCGATAAGATCGAGCAGCAGGTCCGGCTGCTGGAGGAGCATCCCGATGCGTGTGGAAGCCACACACGGCTGTTCCTTTTTCGCGAGCAAACCGGTGATGAGGGCGGGCGTGAGTGGGACCGTGTCGAGGATGATCCCAGTCTCGAGCGCATCCTCATGTGGCAGGCCGTGCCCGCATCGACCGTGCTCGTGCGCCGTCGGCTGCTGGAGGATATCGAGTTCGATCCGTCCAGCGGGCATGGAGAAGACACCGTGTGGGCCGCTGACCTGCGGCTGAAAGGACCGTGGCGATGCGTCGATGCCCCGGTTACCGGCCGAAGGCTCCATGCCACACAGGTGACGCGCTCAGCCTGGCACACGATTCACAACACCAACACCCGTGTCCGGTGGGTGCGGTCCCGCGCGGCCAAGATCGGCACTGATGAAGCCGCCCGATTGGAAGAGCAACTCTGGGTCAACCTTGTCAGCTTTCTCGAAAGACGATACTGGCGCAGACAGTTCGAGGACTTTCATGCCATGCGCGATGAAATCCGTAAACTCTGTCCCGATCACCTTCAAGCCAGCTTCATCAACGATAAACGCGTCCTGCCTCGATGGATGTACGCCATCGCCGATCGGATCAAGCCCCGACAGCAGCCGTAAACCCGGATGCCGGGCTGGCGCTGGAGAGAGTTGAGGGAAGGGAGTAGAGAGTTGAGGGCTGGGTTGAGTTTCCCCCACCTTTCTCCTTTCCATGCTCCGACGCCAGGGGGCGTCGCACCGGTTTCTAAAGCGGCGCGGGTTTCTGCGCAGGGTCGAGATTCTTCATGCCTTCGCGGTCCAGACCGACCAGGCCCATCAGGTGAACCAGTGAGACGATGCTGTCGGCCCCGGTCTTGGCCAGGATATGGCTTCGGTGCGCGGAGACGGTCTTTTCGCTCAGTTTGAGTTGAAAAGCAATCTGCTTGTTGCTGAAGCCGGCCACCAGCAGTTCCAGGACGCTTCGTTCGCGGCAAGAGAGGAGGTTGAACTTTTCCTCGATCTGCCGTCGCTCATCGGCTTTGTGTACCAGCGTTGCCGAAAGCTCGTGGCCTCTGCGGATTTTCTCGATGAGGTCATCGGGCTGGAACGGCTTCTGAATGAAATCGAAGGCCCCAAGATTCATCGCCCGTACGGCTGTTGGGACATCCCCATAGGCGGTCACCACCAGCACCGCCACCTGGTGGGACGAAGCGTTGAGTCGCTCAAGTACCTCAAGACCGCTCATATCCGGAAGATTCAGGTCCAGAACCACGCATCCCCGCGTTTCCTGCTTGAACGAGGCGATGAACCGCCCGGCCGATTCGTGCATTTCAACCTCGAATCCCTCGCTCTCCAGCAGCGAAGCCAGGCTGGTTCTCATGCCCACATCATCATCGACGACGATTACCGGGTCCATAGGATGTCCTTACCTTCCAGGCTCATGGGCCACAAACGTTTCATGACCATATTCGCAAACCGGCGCGCGCCTCGTCATGAATACGCCGCACGAGAACTCGAACGGCGATCGAAGGCCAGAGCAGCCTGCCCGAAACGTTTCCCCAGACCAACGGACAATGTTAGCGAATTTTCCGAGCCGTTCGGTTGCGGCCGCGCTTCCAAGAGAATTATGTCGGGTCCGGGCCGTGATTTCCATTGCGGATCAGCCGATCGGCTAGATGCACCATCGTGGATGGGGCGAACGGCTTGGGCAGAATCCAGCACCTGTCCAGACGCCGCTGCTCGATGCGCAGCCGAGCTTCGGAAACGCCGGAAACCAGAATGACCGGCCCGCGGAAACCCACATCCCGCAGTTCCAGGGCCCGATCGATCCCGGTCTTTCTACCGTTCAGAAGCCAATCAATCACCAGTAGTTGCGCCCGAGTCTCATCGTAAAGCCGGGGAAGATGGTCCACCGGCTCGGCCACGCGGCAATCAAAGCCCCTGCGGCACAGCACACGGCTGATCAGACGCGCAAATGGCTTTTCATCGTCGGCGACGAGAATGCATCCGGGCATCGAGAAATCTCACTGCGCCCCGTCGGGTTGAATCCCGACAGAGCCACCAACCGAGAGTTGCGGAGTCGCGGCCGAGGCCGCATCTACGAAGGAACGACATAAATGACGACAAGTAATCCAGTTACACCTGTGTCTCGAAGGACAGCCGTCTCGTCCAACATTCGGCCCGCCAATGGCCACCATGACCCGCAAGTCTCCCTCGGTATGCGGGTTATCGACCCTCAAGGATCAAAACCTTGGAATTTCCGACCGAAAGGTAATCGAACAGGTACTCGACATGGTCGTTGCGGAGGCGCACACAGCCCCGTGATTCCTGCCTTCCGATGCTGGATGGGTCAATCGTGCCGTGGATGCCGATGCTGGGCGTGTTCTCGTTGGAAAAATCAAGCCCGCGAAGTCCGATCCAGCGGCTGCCGATCGGGTTCTCCGGCCCCGGGGGGTAGTACCTGTAGTTGTCCTGCGAATCGCGCCAATCTGGGTCGACCTGCTTTACGCTGACCACCCATCGACCCGGCGGGGTGCTGTCCTCCCGGCCCAGCCCGACCGCGAAGCTGGCCACATAAAGCGGCTCGCCAGTCTCCGGGTCATCGATGAGCAGGTCCGTGCGGAACCTGGGCTTGATCACCTCGAGGTTGAATGGTCCGTGAATGACTTTCAGGTTCTGCCCCGCCCGGATGCGATTGGGATCAGGCAATTCGTTGATCCGGGCAAGCAGTTCAGGCGTGATCTTGTAGCGGCGTGCGATGGACTGGAGATTGTCACCCGGAGCGATGCGATAGTGTTCCACCAGCGGATCATCCGGTGCGACCGTTCTCGACCAGAGAAGCTGGGCATTGACCTCTCGCAGGGCGTTGCGGATGGCCCGAGCATCCTCATCGGCCAGTCCCCGGCCCTCGCGGCGAAGCACACCGCTCAGGATTCGGCGGGCCTTGACCAGATCGCCGGCTTCCAGCGCCTGGCTGCCTTCGCGGATCAGCGAACGAACCTGCGCGCTGGTCTGGCCGGATC